>NZ_JAOCLL010000002.1:0-281234 GCF_029845285.1 Acinetobacter sp. GD03645
GATCAAGCCGTTGCCACACTGGATTTCCCTGCTTATTTTGCGATTATGACTTATGCCGATGACCGTGAATTAAGAGAAGAACTGTATAAGGCTTATGTCACCCGTGCATCAGATCAATCGGATAAAACCGAGTTTGATAACACGCCTGTGATGGAAGAAATCCTGAGCTTACGTCAGGAAATGGCACAACTGCTCGGCTTCAATAATTTTGCCGAATACTCCCTTGCCAGCAAAATGGCACCTGATGTAGAAACCGTCAATCAATTTCTGGTCGATCTGGCAGAACATGCTCGCACCCCTGCATTGGCTGAAATTGCAGAACTAAAAAGCATCGCCCAACAGGATGGGGTTGATGAATTAAAACCCTGGGATGCCACCTATTACTCTGAAAAGCTAAAACAACAACAGTTCAACCTTTCTCAGGAAGCACTCAAACCTTATTTCCCTGCCCCAAAAGTGGTTCAAGGTTTATTCCAGATTGTGCAGCGCCTTTACGGTATCCAGATCGTTGAACGCCAGGCGCCTGTTTGGCAGAATGATGTGCGTTATTTTGAAATTGAAGATCAAGGCCAAGTGGTCGGTGGCTTCTACTTCGATTTATATGCCCGCAATGGCAAACGTGGCGGTGCATGGATGAGCGGTTTCCGTTCCCGTGTACAAACAGCCAATGGTCTACAAAAACCAATTTGCTATATGGTGTGCAACTTTACCCCACCGATTGGTAATCAACCTGCCCTACTGACCCATGATGAAGTGATTACCTTGTTCCATGAGTTTGGTCATGGCTTACACCATATGCTGACCGAAGTGGACAATATCTCAGTTGCAGGGACGCACGGCGTCGCTTGGGATGCAGTGGAGTTACCAAGTCAGTTTATGGAATTCTGGGCATGGGACAATGAAAGCCTTGATGTGCTCAGTGAACATACCGAGACCAAGCAAACATTGCCACAAGAATTGCTATCTGCCCTGCTCAATGCACGTTTCTTCCAGTCTGGTATGCAAACCTTGCGTCAGATTGAATTTGCCCTGTTTGATTTAACAATTCACCGCAAAGTACCAGCCTTAAACAGTCAGCAGATTCAGGAAACGCTGAACGATATTCGGGCCAAATTTGCAGTGGTGCCAACGGTTCCCTATAACCGTTTCCAGCATAGTTTTAGCCATATTTTCGCGGGTGGCTATGCTGCGGGCTATTACTCCTATAAATGGGCTGAGGTTTTAGCCAGTGATGCCTTTGACCGCTTTGAAAGCGAGGGTATTTTTAATACCGAGACTGGCAAAGAGTTTAGAAAGTTTATTCTAGCAGTTGGCGGAAAAGATACGGCGCTTGATGCGTTTCGCAATTTCCGCAAAAGAGACCCCAAAATAGATGCATTATTACGCCATCAAGGTTGGACGAACACGGATAAAACCGCTTAAACTACGTCATTATTGTTCACAGGATGGTATTAACTGACATGAAAAGACAGTTCATCGCGGGTGCAAAATGTCCCAAATGCGGAGCGTTAGATCGTGTGGTTAAGATCATCACTGTGGATGACGAGTGGATTGAATGTATCGACTGTGCTTATAGTGAAAAACGTCCGACCCATGTGGAAGAACTGCAGCCCGCTGAGCCAGATGAAATTGGGGTGATACAGTTCAAACCTCGTCATTTTGACTAGAAGGTTAAAAATGATGTCCACATACCAAACAGAAAATTCCAGATTATTATGGATGATAATTGGTGGAATTAGTGTTGTGGTGGTGCTGTTTCTTGCTGTGCAATGGTTTTTGGCACAAAAGGATCAGCAGTCAACCAGCACACAGAAACAACCTGTTGCAGCAAAACCAGTTGCGACGGTAAAACAGCAAACCACTGTTACACCTGAACCAACAGCAGTCAGCAGCGAAGTTGCCGAACCAATCCAGTTGGTTAAGGAATCAATTATTAAAGAGCCGCTTCCAGCAAATGACAGCTTGGCGAAAGAGGAGATTGCCAAGCTGGATGATATTCATCAGCAGCTTAAGGATCAGCAGCAGGAACTCAAGCAGCAGCATGATGATGTCGATGCACTGCTTAAGCTCAAAGAGGAACAGGTCAAGCTTCTGGAAGCGCAAATTGCGGCACAGAAATAAGCCCAAATGAAATGACAAAAGCTTTAACCTCAGTTAAAGCTTTTTATTGCCGTATGCTTTATTCCACAATTTGACCTGCATCCTGCTTGAATTGAATCGGTTTTTGAATGGTTTGGGCAATCAGGATTCCCAACAGCGTTAAACCACCTCCGATATAGTGAAACACCTGTAAATGCTCTCCCAATAGCGCCACTGCAATCAATGCGGTAAATAACGGCAGTAAGTTCATAAAAATACTGTTGCGATTCGGCCCTAAATGTCTGACACCCTCAATCCATAAATAAGATAACAATACAGACGAGAAAATACTGGCATATACAATCAATGGAATGGTGTGCTGATTCAACAACCGTCCCGAAGCAGGTAAAAATACAAAAAAAGGCAGTACATATAAAATGGCAAAACTCGATTGCACAAAATTGGATTGCCATGCGGGAATCGGCATTTTCCAACGTTTCAGCAACACCCCATACAAAGCGTAACCCGCAGCCGCAATCAGCATTAGGCCATCACCCAAATGTACACCCTGTTGCCAAATCTGGGAAATGCTGCCATGACTCAACAAGTAGAGAATCCCATAAAATGACAAGGCACCACCAAACAACATGCCATAACTGATTTTGTCTTTCAGAACCACGCTACTCAACATCATGGTGAGTAAGGGAATCAATGCAGTCACAATCGCCATATTGGTTGCAGTAGTGGTGGATGCAGCCTGATAGGACAAAAACTGGAATAAAGACACCGACAGAAAACCACCCAATGCCAACTGTTTCCAATACTGTTTGATGGTTTGCCTGTTTCTCCAGACAGGAACCAGCACAAAAGTGCTCATCACTGCGAGTGCAAGCACCAAACGATAAAAGGTAATCGCAACAGGAGAAATGGCATGGCTTGCCATTTTGGAAACCACCACATTACCCGCCCAGAACAAAATGGCGAATAAGGGATAAAAATAAGCTTTCTGAAACATGGTCTCAACCTATACATGGGTATGTAGATCATGCTAAAAAATAATCAGTACATCGTTTCTCGATAAAAAGACTAAAACTATCGCAAAACAGACAGATTATTCAGGTCCAGACTAAAAATGGGAAAGAACTTTAAACATGGCTTTCTGGATTATCCAGTCTATGCCTTTTCAGAAAATTATCCACATGGACATATGGAAGACTGGCATAGCCATGACCGCATCCAGTTAATCCATACCTTGACGGGTGTAATCCGCATACAGACCCATGAAGGGATTTGGATCATCCCACCTGGACGTGGTGCCTGGATTCCAGCACAAAAAAAACATGCCCTACTCAGCAGTGGTGATGTCAAGGCACGGGGCGTTTTTATTGAAGCGTCTGCCGATACTGACCTCATCAATCAATGTCGTGTGGTGGCGATTCCTGCCTTGTTGCGTGAGTTGATGAGCAGCGCAATGCAGATACAGACGACCATTCAACCCAACACCCGCAATGAAAGACTGCTCCAGCTAATTTTGGATGAAGTCCGAATATTGCCTGCCCTTGCCTTTAACCTACCCGATCCTCAAAATCCAAGGCTGCAACAGCTTTGTCTAAACATAAAAAATCATCTGGATTTGAACTGGAATCTGGAAGATACCGCCCAACAGCTACATATCAGTAGCAAGACTCTTGCACGACATTTCCAAAGGGAAACAGGTCTACATTTTTCACATTGGGTTCGACAGGCCAAACTAATGCAGGCCATGATTGATTTAGCCATGAAAAAACCTGTTCTCAATGTCGCGATTGATTTGGGCTATGACAGCCCAAGTGCCTTTAGTGCCATGTTTAAACGTGAACTAGGCATGACCCCAAGTGATTATCTCAACCAGTTTCAGGAAAATGAGTAGTTGGTTCAATCCATTTAAGTGGATGGGAAAATCCCAACCTCTCTAGGTAAACGAAATTCACAGCTCATTTCTTTCTCTTGCAGAGAAGCATACAATACATTCAGTTTCTCCCAGCCAGCATTCGATATGAACTCTCATCAAGCTGATCGCAACCTGTTTCTGGCGATTGGTTGTCTCACCATTTCCGCACTGCTTTTTTCAGTAATGGGTATTTGTATCCGATATGCCTCCCATAGTGTTGATAACTACACCATTGTGTTTTTCCGTAATGTGGTTGGATTAATCCTGTTTCTTCCCTTTATCTTCAAGCAGGGAATTGGTTTTGTGAAAACGGAAAAACTATGGATGCATACATGGCGTAGTGTGGTTGGGCTTGCTGCAATGTATGGATTTTTCTATGCGATTGCCCACCTGAAATTATCCAATGCCATGGTGTTTACCTACTCCTCCCCTATTTTTATTCCACTGATTGCATGGCTGTTTTTAAAGGAACGGATTACCACGGCAATGCTCTGTGCCGCAGCCTTGGGCTTTATCGGGGTATTTTGTGTGGCAAAGCCTGATCAAGGTTTGCTGAACTGGATTTCAATGGTTGGCATCGCTTCCAGCCTATTGGCCTCCATGGCATTTGTTACCGTTCGGGCACTCACCCAGACCGAACCACCTGAGCGAATCGTATTTTATTTCTGTTTTATTGGTAGCTTACTTTCTATTATTCCGATGTTTTGGGTATGGCGGCCTTATCATCTACAAGAATTATTCTTTTTAATTGCGGCGGGTGTACTGGCAAATGTCAGCCAGATTTTTATGTCTCATGCCTACCGTCTTGCCCCTGCTGGTCAAATCGCGCCCGTCAATTATATGGCGATTATCTTTGCAGGTATTTGGGGATTTTTACTTTGGAATGAAATACCAGATCTATATAGTGTAATTGGTTTTGGCTTTATCCTGATTGCAATTACCCTATCCAGCCCTTTAATACAAAGAGCAAAAGCTTCAGTACGATAAACTCAGTGTCTTGGGTAAGGATGTAAATCCAGTACATAGTGTCCCAGAATTTTCTGTTTGGGCTTATCGACAATCACGACAAGATAGGTATTGTCTAAAGGCACTGGAATATTAAGATGCTGGAATTGCCCATCCCCAGTTTCATAAATATGTTTCACATATCATTCCCATGCAGTACAGGAATGATAAAGCTGTTCAATCACAGGATCAGCATAATCCCATAAATCCACAATTTCCTCAGCAGTCTCTGTAACATCCAGCATGGGAGGAAAAAAGGTGGCCTGATACTCTTTCTCACTCAATTCTCTCATGGCTTGACCTATTCGATAAAATAACAATAAAAAAAGCAGCCGAAGCTGCTTTTCTTTAGGTTTCAACTTAGTGCTTATACCAGCCAAACATCTGGAAGATATATGGTGCATAGGTCACCAACACCAATGATGAGAACAACACGATAATTGGCAGTAACCAGCGCTCATAACGGAAGTAGAAGCTTGTGTATTTCTCTTTCGCTTCCTTATCAGCGGCCGAGACCTCTTCATCCCCGACGGAGAGTCGCGTCAGTAAGTGGTTGAGGGCTACAGGTGGTGTTACATAACCAAACTCGAACGCAACCAGTACGATCATCCAGAAGTGGATCGGATGGATACCATTCTCGTAGGCCACAGGCGCAACTGTCGCCGCAACCAGAATCACCGCACCAAATGGATCGGTTGTCATACCAATGATTGCAAGCAACAATGCAATAAAGGCAAGTGAAATATAGATATTACCCAAGTGTGTTGGTAACAATTCAACGACTTCAGCACGTTCGATTAAGCCACCCACGCTTGCAGACAATGCCATAAGCAGGATTAACGCACCAATATGACCAACGGTTTCCGAAGTTGCAAAGCGTAGTGCACCACCAAAACCAAAACCTTTTGCACCATGCGGATCATGGCTTTTTAGGAATTCTGATTTTTTCTCATGCTCACGTACCAACGCCTCATGGGCTGGATCAACCACTGGTGCAGGCGCAACTTTTGATGCAAACAGCTTGTCAAACAAAATCATTGCAATCAACACCAACGGCAAAATCATTGGCGCGGTGAATTCGTTGATTGAAGTGTCCAAAGCCAACTTGTAGAACATCACCACAGCGAAGCCGATGATCACGTATGGAATCACTGGTACGCAGGCACGCAACATGCCAGGAACCGCAACCTTAGGTGAGTTCACACGGAACTTTTCTTCAGCAAGGATCAAGGATACGCCAAGGAAAATAAATGCTGTGAGCCAGAATACATAGATACCGTGGTCAAACAACTCTGTAGAGGTGACATGACGACTATCGAGCATTGAAATCAGGATAACCAGTAAGCATGGACGAATCACCACACCCAAAGAACCTGACATTGCAGATACAGCCAATGCATATTGACGACGTGCACCAGAGTTCCACACTTCCTTATAAATGATCGCACCCGCTGCAATAACGAAGATACCAGAAGCACCTGTGTATGCTGTTGGAATTGCTGCTGCAATCAGGATCAACCAAGTTAAGGTTTCAGGTGCAAGATTCCACGGACGCAGGATATTCAGGAACAAATCCATGACACGTGTTTGAGTGAGCAACATACCTGCCCAAATAAACAATGCAAGATTCAGGAAGATCCCTGAGAACTCAACGAGGATTCCAAGGTAGATCCCTTGCCCCATTGGATAGTCCATGAAGAATGTGAATACGATACCTGTCACCAGCGACATGAATGCGTAAAGCGGGACACTTAACAGTGCCAGACCAAAATTACCTTTTGGTTGTGCCGTTTTAGGAATCACGAAGAACTGGAAAATACTGATCACAGTCAAGGAAACAAAGAGTGCAATCCACAACCAGTATAAAACCGATGTTTTTCCAGCAACCTCTACACCCGAGTTCAGTACAGAGTGATACTGACTAATAACTGAGTAGCTCAGTAATGCGTTACCCGCCACCATCAATGCTGAATAAACACGATAGTCCATTTTGGTTTTTGGCGCGCGCAAACCAATATGATGATAACGTAACGAAGCGGTAATAGAAGCAAACAGCACCATGACCAATAAAAGAACGGTCTGGTTTTCAGAACCCAGCTTGAAGACACCAAAGAATGTGGTTTCCATTGTACGGTAAGTACGAATACTTGGATGAGCTTCCAAGTGCTTCATTGCCTTATCATAGAACTGGTATTTCTCTTCACACTGTTGTTGTGCGGCCAATAAGGACGCACGTACGTCAGACTCAGATGCAGCACCGAACATGCTGGCAAACTCGTCCGCCGCATTGGCTTTCATCTGTTCTTGAACTTGTGTCTCAATATCAGGATGTCGATCACAAGATGGTTTTTCGGGTTCAGCCCGTAAAAACGAGTACTGCATCCCTGTTGTTTGATCACCGTAAAGACGCTCCCCCATGCGGAGCATTTGACCGTGAATCATCTCGCCAGTACCAATAAGCAAAGTCATTAGCAACAAAGCAAGAATGATGAATGTTGATATCCAATCATTCCAGATATAGCCTATTCGGGCTAACCCAGACTTTTTCTCTTGATCATTTTGCATGTCTATTCCAGTTTATTGTTATCAACACCCATCCAAAGATGTTGAATCATGCGATGTCCATGGTTGATAGATAAATGAATTTACCCTCGTCGTAACCAATCCCTTTTTAAACCGCCTAAATTTGCAGCAAACTTTTTCAAAAAAGAATGACTACAATCACTTTTTTGTTGGTTGTTTTTATCAATTTGTGTGTTCTCTATATTTCCTTTTTACCAATAAATAACCTAAACCACATAACACACCACCAATGGCACCAATTAAATGTGCTTCGGTCAATACGGGACTACCAATCAGTTGTGCTGTTCCTGTCTGGCCAAAAGTGTTTTCCCAAATAATTTTGGCCGCAATCAGCACCAGAACCAATATTGCAAACTTACGTTCATGTGGATACTGCAAATACACCAGACTGACTGCGGTGTATAAACCATGCAACACGCCAGAAAGACCAGCATAGGCCTCTATATAAGGCAGGTAAAAATAAAAGATTAGACTAATAAATGGTGGCAACACCAACAGCAATGCACCTAAATGCCAGTTGCGGGCATGGGGAAAGATAAAGGGAAGGAAAGAAAATGCCAACATATTCAGAAAGAAGTGCATCCATCCAACATGCACCCAGTGTGCCGTCCATAGACGCCAGAACTCTGCCAGTAAACTTGGTTTCCAGTAAATGAAATGATCAGCAAAGACTTGCAGGCACGCTGACACTGAAATACATACAGCGATCAAAATGACTTTCCCTATCCATATTTGATCTTTCATTTATATCTACCTCATGAAAAAACAGACCTTTTACAAGTTTAGATGGTTCTCATGTAAAAGGTCGTTTAATTCAGGTTACTCAGCAGGCTGGTTTTCTGCTGGAGCTTCCGCTCCGCTACCGCCATCAAATAAGTCATCTAAAGATGAGTCTTCCTGTTTGTCATCCCAGAACGTGGTTAGACCCTCGTCACCTGCCCTCACACCTGTATTTTCAGTCCAGTAACGGTCTGCAATACCACGTACCATCAAACCAGCCATTTTATCAATCAGGCGGAACTGGGGATTTGCAGGTTTATCTTCAGTGGATGCCGCCGCATAAGAACGGAACGCATCACGGAGTTTAGCATCATCACCACTTGCCTGTGCCGCAACCGCATACAGGGCATGAGCCAGACGTACACCTTTCTTCTCACCAATCTGCATGGATTCCTTCATGGTTGCATAAGGTTCAGGCTTGCCGTCACCCGCGCCTGGCAACAATGTCCAGATCACGGCACGGGTTGCCATCGGTGCACCCCAGAATTTTTCATTGTCCAGACACGCCATACCACGCTCAACAATACCCGCAATATCTTTAGGTACGTTGATTGCACCACCAGAGTTAATGTCATTGGTCATGGCCTGCAAACCACTCACCATACCCAATAGGTAAACGGTCTGGTCAAGGTCATTGCGCATGGTTGGGCAAGAGTCACCTAGCTTATACTTGTATTTTGCTTCCCAACGGTTTGCAAACAGTTGGTAACCCGCATATTGACGCTCAGCCGCAATACCCGCCCAACGTTTCTGCTCAATACGCGCATCCTGGGCCTCAGTAACCTGCCCCGCCTTGGATGCACGCAAATAACGCAATTCTGCTTCCAGTGCCTCATTCTCCGCACACATTCCCGCCGCTGAATACAGTAATACCGCCATACGGGTTGGATCAGCCCCCATGTCCTTGGTGGACATGATTGCTGGTGTTAGCGCATTTCCAGAATTACACACCATTTCAGCATCATCCATTGCCAAAATCGGTGGTACAATATGATTTTCACTAAAACTTAATGCAACATTGGCGCCCGTTTTAATTACATAAGAACAGCCTGATAACATTGAAGTTGTAAGTAACGCAACCGCCACACCCTGTCCAATTTTATGGAGTTTAGACATTCTTCCTGTCCTCTAATTAATTTGTTTTTCCTTTTAGATGTACCTTATCAGATGCAATACCTGAATTAAAGAGTAATTGCTCTAATTTTAACGCGGACATTTTGACACATTTCACAGATAAGCGAATTGACAGATGATTGGTAATACAAAAATTTTAGGCAAAAAAAAGTAGCATTGCGACGGTTCAGCACATGCTACTTATTAACTGGTAAAAACGTGAAACTCTTTATATTCTAGTTTTGTTGAAAATAATCCTTGAGTAATGTTCCAGCTCTTCCTACCACAATCGCCATAACGATTGCAATTACCAGAAACATCCACATTGAAATCTCCATAGAGACCTCCTACACTTTGCGTATCCACTTTTGGTGGACACTAGATTGGCGTTCATCATCATTATTCACTGGGAGTGTGTATATTGATGACACTTTCAATCTCTTTCTCTTGTTCACAGCAACCCTGGATTGACGTGATTCAAGAAGTTCCCTGAGTAAAGTTCCTGCTCTTCCTATAACGATTGCGAAAACCACTGCAATCACCAGAAACGACCATGTTGGAATTTCCATCATTTTGGACCTCCACCATACTTTACGTTGGTGTTTGTACTTTAACGAAAAGGAACGCGAGTTCAGGTCTGGATTGTCTGACAATCATAATTTTCACGAATTTTTAGAGTATTTAATCTAACAATTTCATTAAATTTTATTCAAAAATAGATTAAACAGTTGATATATATATGCTTATTAATTTTATACAGTTGTAGAATTGTCAAACAATTAGAGCAATTTTACCAGTAGTTTAAGGCTTTTCCACTGTGTAACTGACAATTGATCCCACCAAATGATGCAGGTTTTGTCATGAGAAGCAGAAAAATAGAGGACAACATAGCAGTGGTGGTCGATCATTTTCACAATTTGCCGACGCTGTATCGGCAGATCTGAAACGGCAAACTCAAATGACCAGTCTTGATCTTCCAGATGTTCAAAACGCTTGACTTGAGGTTGCTGCAAAAACCTGAACCAGGCAATGACCATGATCCCCAGACACAGCAGCCAAATCCCCAAAGCTAATAGCTGATAGAGTAAAATCATCAGGAAAATAAAAATTAACAGTTGCAAAACAATCATAAAGCGACTGGCTTGCAACTCAAAAACACGATTAGCCGTGGACATACTGTTTTAATTTTAGGATAAATTCCTTGATTTCAGCTCTTGGCGCTTCACCCACTTCCATAAACCAGTCCAGCAAGTCAGGGTCTTCCTGATCAACCAGTTCGGCAAACAAGGCCTTTTCTGCTGGGTCTGCACTGAGATAATAGTTTTTGACGTAGGGATCAAAATACACATCAATTTCTTTTAAACCACGACGTGAACGATAAATCACCTTACGTTCTTCAAGTGTCATTTCATCGGACATCATTTATTCCACTATGCAACTATTTGGGCCTAGTTTACCCGATCCCCTCAAGAATTTCGCTGGGATTTTTCCCAAGTGACCAAATACATCAGTCAAATTGAGCATTGATCACATTGTCCACTATTTTCAATTTCTTGTATCGTGGCAATGAATGTTTAAATCCAACACTCTAGGGAAAAAATAACAAATGCAATCAGGTGCAATTCGTCCAATTCCAAATATGTTACCGCGTAAGCTATTTACTTCTGAGCATGAAGCATTCCGCGAAACAGTCCGTAAATTTTATGAAAAAGAAGTTGTTCCCAATATTGAGAAATATGAGAAACAACAGCATGTTGACCGTGACTTATGGAACAAGGCGGGCGAGCTGGGCCTGCTCTGCACCACCATGCCTGAAGAATATGGTGGTTCAGGTGTGGATCGTCTATACAGCATGATCCTGATTGAAGAGCAGGCCTATGCCATGGACTCAAGTACAGGCTTTTCCCTACACTCAGACATCGTTGCCAACTATATCAACAACTTTGGTAATGAAGAGCAAAAACAAAAATGGCTGCCTAAAATGGCGACAGGTGAAACTGTTACTGCCATTGCAATGACTGAACCAGGTACAGGTTCAGATTTACAGGCCGTACGCACCACTGCGGTACTGGATGGTGATGAATATGTGATTAATGGTTCTAAAATCTTCATCACCAATGGCTATCTCTGCGATATGGCGATTGTGGTCTGCAAAACAGGCAACAATGAAAAAGGTTCTGCTAACTTATCCCTCATTATCGTTGAAGCTGATCGCGCAGGCTTTAGTAAAGGCAAGCCTTTAAATAAAATCGGTATGAAAGGTCAGGACACCTGTGAACTGTTCTTTGACAATGTCCGTGTACCCAAAGAAAACTTACTGGGCATGGAAGGCATGGGCTTTATCATGCTGATGAAAGAGCTGGCTTGGGAACGTATGCTGGTGGCGATTATCTGTCAGGCAGGTGCTGAAGCAGCGTTTGCACATACAGTACAATACACCAAAGACCGTAAGGCATTCGGTAAGCCAATCGGCACTTTCCAGAACACTCGTTTTAAGCTGGCAGAATTGCGTACAGAAATTGATTTCTGCCGTACTTATCTGGATCGTTGCATGGAACTCCAGCTGGAAGAAAGCTTGGGCGTGGATGCAGCGGCAGCAGCAAAATATAAACTCTCGGATATGTTCTCAAAAGTTGTGGATGACTGCCTACAATTACATGGTGGTTATGGCTATATGCTGGAATACCCAATTGCCCGTGCCTATATCGACAACCGTGCCAACCGTATTTATGCAGGTACCAACGAAATCATGAAAGAGTTGATTTCCCGTACCCTATAAGCTTAAAAATTCAAAAGGGGAATAGTGTTGATTCACTATTCCCTTTTTTATTTATTTCTGTTCAGTTTTTTCAGGTTGCTGAACAGGTGCTGGATTCATGCGGGCCATCAACTGTTTAACTGTTGGGTTTTCCACATGCTGCTGCATGGTGGTGTTGAGTGCGGTACGCGCATTTTGAGTGGTGTAATGTGCCACTTCACTGCCAATTTCACTGGCTTTCTTGGCCCAGGCTTTGCCTTCCGCAGACTGATAGAATGAGAGTGCAGCCTGTAGCTCTTTCTGGCTAAATGTTTCTACATAACGTTGCACAATGAACTGTTTTCTTTGTTCAGAATTGAGATTCTTGGTTAAATCTGTATAAAACTCTGCTGGGATATCTTTGGGTAAGCGCATTTTAATTTGATCCAGGATCAACTTGTCTGTCGCTTCCAGCCCCTGCTCCGTTCCATCTACCTCAACAAGCTTCTGTGCAATCAATTCCTTTTGTTTTACATCATCTGCCAAAACAGCGGTACTGAACAATAATGCCCCTAAAACCACCCATTGCTTCATCACTCTTTCCCTGATTTTCAATTTTTTAATGTCATCAAATATACGCGATATTCTTCTGATTGAAAGAATATCCAAAGCCATATCAATAAAAAAACCCCATGTATTTACATGAGGTTCTCAATTTCACCTATGTCAGATTATGACACTAGCTTTGGCTTACGATCTTCCTGTTCACCACGTTTGTGGAACTGTAAAACATCATCATTAAATTTAGCGTCTTTCAATTCCTTGCGGTCAGCAAGATAGTTGTTGGTGATCTTCCACGGTGCCTGTTTACCTTGTTTTGGCATCACATCCGCTGCACGGGCAATATAACCCGAAGACATTTTACCCATAATGGTGTCTTGCTCAAGTTGTAACGGATCTGCATGAGCAATCACTTCATCATAACCATTCTTGTCCATATGGTTGATTAAACGGCAGATATAATCCGCAGCAATATCGACCTTGAGTGTCCATGAAGCATTGATATAACCAATGATCATTGCCATATTCGGCACATCACTCACCATCACACCCTGATACAGCATATGTTGTGAAGTATTCATTGGCTTGCCATCAATCGAACCTTTCACACCACCTAAAATCTGAATCTCCAAACCAGTTGCAGAAATAACGATATCTGCTTCCAAATGTTTACCTGATTTTAACTGGATACCATTCGCAGTGAACTTCTCAATTTGATCTGTTTCAACACTTGCCTTACTTTCACGTAATGCCTTGAACAAATCACCATCTGGTACAACACATAAACGCTGGTCCCAAGGGTTGTAGCTTGGCGTAAAGTGCTTCATATCCACTTTACCTTTCAACTGCAACTCAATACCTTTCAACAATAAACGACGTACTGTTTTTGGATATTTTTGCGCCAGCGCATAGATACCACGTTGCATACCAATATTACGTGCACGGGTAAACTTATAGGCTGTTTCCTCAGACATAAATTTACGTGTTTTTTCATAAATAAAGTCGATTGAAGGAATTGTTGCAATATATGTTGGTGAACGCTGCAACATGGTGACATGCCCTGCTCCACCTTTCACCATTGACGGTACCAAGGTAATTGCTGTTGCGCCACTACCAATAATGACCACTTTCTTGCCTGTATAATCTAGGTTTTCAGGCCAGTGTTGTGGATGAATGAATTGGCCTTTAAAGTCTTCCTGTTTCGGAAACTTCGGTGCATAGCCTTGGTCATAGTTATAGTAACCAGTACACCCCATAACAAAGTTAGCCGACCAAGTCTGCTTCTTGTTGTTATTGTCTTCAATTTCTACAAACCATTTTTTCTTAGCTGAATCATAGTTAGCTGAAAGGACACGATGACCAAAATGAATCTTATCTTTCAGATTGTTTTCGCTGATGACGTCACTTAAATAGCCTTTAATTTCAGCACCACTTGCAAGAACTTTCTCTTTGGCCCAAGGTTTAAAATTAAAACCAAAAGTTGACATATCAGAATCAGAACGAATACCAGGATAACGGAACAGATCCCAAGTTCCACCAAAGCTTTCACGACGCTCTAGAATTTCAAAATTACGTTGTGGACAGTTTTTAGAAAGATGCACGGCTAACCCAATCCCAGAGATACCAGCACCAATAATTAATACATCAACTTGCTTTTCCATTGTTTTTATACCCTGTATAAATCATGTCTTTATTAAAGCACAAATTTGACAATACACAATGTCAAGTTTAGTCATTCATCGGTTTTTTTATATCAGTTCGGGACATTTTAAAGAAATATGGGTGAAAAAAATCTTGAGATTTTTGCTTGGATTTAAGTTTTTGGGAACGTTTGCTATATCAAAAAATACATCTACCAATAAGTTGTGGCATCATCACATGGTTCTTATCATAAAATTCACTACGTAGAACAGACGACTACAGTTCCAGCTTTAATAAGAGATTTTTTAGCTGAACATTAGATTGATATAGATGCCAATCAAAGAAAATGATCAATTTAATCTGATGTAATAATCATATGAAGCAGAAAAGCTAAGCTTTATTTCCTGTTTTAAATGACCAATAAAAAAGGTCGGTTAAAAAACCGACCTTTTTTGAACAACTGAGCTGCTCTTGGACGTGAAAGTATTATTTTACTTCACGGTCTACAAGTTCAACGTAAGCCATTGGTGCAGCATCACCTGCACGGAAGCCCGCTTTAAGAACACGTAGATAACCGCCGTTACGCTCTTTGTAACGAGGGCCAAGAACGGTAAATAATTTACCAACAGTTGCTGCAGAACGAGTACGAGCAAACGCTAAACGACGGTTTGCTACTGTATCGTTTTTAGCTAAAGTGATTAAAGGCTCAGCAACGCGGCGAAGTTCTTTCGCTTTAGGCAAAGTTGTTTTAATTAACTCATGCTCAACCAAAGCATTTGTTAAATTTTGGAACAACGCCTTACGATGGCTGCTTGTACGGCCTAATTTCACACCACTATTACGATGACGCATGGTGATAGTCCTACTTAATTAACGGCTACGATAGGCAAAACGGTCATCCATACGGAGGCTAGCTGGTGGCCAGTTCTCCAAACGCATGCCGAGTTGTAAACCTTTCGATGCCAAAACATCTTTGATCTCTGTTAACGATTTTTTACCTAGGTTTGGAGTTTTCAACAACTCAACCTCAGTACGTTGAACAAGATCACCAATGTAGTAAATATTTTCTGCCTTCAAACAGTTAGCAGAACGAACAGTTAGCTCGAGATCATCTACTGGACGAAGCAAGATTGGGTCAACTTCTTCGCGCGGTTCCTGAGCCACAGGAGTTTGGTCTTTCTGAAGATCAACAAAGATTGCAATTTGTTGTTGCAAGATTGTTGCCGCTTTGCGGATCGCTTCCTCAGGATCAACTGTTCCGTTGGTTTCAAGATCGATTACGAGTTTATCAAGATCGGTACGTTGTTCTACACGCGCATTTTCTACGGTATAAGACACACGCTTAATCGGGCTATAAGACGCATCTAACTGTAAACGGCCTACTGGACGTGTTTCACCTTCAGGGAAACGTGAGTCAGATGTTTCATAACCACGACCTTGAGCAACTTTAAGGCGCATTTTCAATGAACCAGAAGAACTCAAAGTACCGATTAAATGATCAGGGTTAACCACTTCAACATTATGAGGCAAACGGAGGTCAGCTGCTGTTACGTCACCTGCACCCTGCTTTTCCAATGTTAAATATGCTTCGTTTTGATCGAACAGCTTAATAGACAATCCTTTTAGGTTCAGCAAGAGCTCGACGATGTCCTGCTGCAAGCCTTCTAAAGTACTGTACTCGTGCTCGACGCCTTCTATTTCTACTTCAACCACAGCAGCGCCAGGCAAAGAAGACAATAGAATGCGACGTAAAGCATTACCTAGAGTATGACCAAAGCCACGCTCCAAAGGTTCCAGAATCACTTTTGCCGAGGTCCCGCTCACCGCTTCGACCTTGATCGCTTGCGGAGTTAGAAACTCGTTTGCAGTACGCGTCATTTATTGCTACCTCAAGGATTATTTAGAATACAATTCTACAATCAAGCTTTCGTTGATTTCAGCAGGTAGATCAGAACGATCAGGTGCAGCTTTGAACGTACCTTCCAACTTAGAATGATCAACTTCCATCCAAGCAGGGAGACCACGTTGAGCAGCTAATTCAATTGCATTTTTGATACGCAATTGTTGTTTAGCGCCTTCATGAACCGCAATTACATCACCCGCTTTTACTTGAATAGACGCAATGTTTACACGACGGCCATTTAAAGTAATAGAACGGTGACTAACTAACTGACGAGCTTCTGCACGTGTAGAACCAAAACCCATGCGATAAACAACGTTGTCCAGACGGCTTTCAAGCAATTTCAACAAGTTTTCACCTGTTGCGCCTTTAACACGAGCTGCTTCTTTATAGTAGTTACTAAATTGACGCTCTAACACACCGTACATACGACGTACTTTTTGTTTTTCACGTAATTGTAGTGAATACTCAGATTGTTTACCACCACGAGCCGCACCATGTTGACCAGGTGCTTTGTTCGCTTTTTTAGTTTTTACATCAAACGGTTTAACGCCTGATTTAAGTTGCAGGTCTGTCCCTTCGCGACGAGAGAGTTTGCATTTTGGACCAATATAACGAGCCATGAATGTTTCTCCTTACACGCGACGTTTTTTAGGTGGACGGCAACCGTTGTGAGGAATTGGAGTCACATCGGTAATGCTGTTAATCTTATAACCCACTGCGCCTAATGCACGAACCGCAGACTCACGACCTGGACCAGGACCTTTCACAAGGACGTCCAGATTTTTCAAACCGTAATCCAAAGCTGCTTTACCAGCAACTTCAGCAGCTACTTGAGCAGCGAACGGAGTTGATTTACGTGAACCACGGAAGCCTTGTCCACCTGAAGTGGCCCAAGCCAATGCATTACCTTGACGATCGGTAATCGTTACAATGGTGTTATTAAAAGACGCGTGAATGTGTGCAACACCTTCAGAGACGGTACGAGTGACCTTCTTGCGTGTGCGAGTATCTTTAGCCATCTTTTAGCTTCCAGAAATCTTACTTTTTAATCGGTTTGCGCGGACCTTTACGGGTACGTGCGTTAGTTTTGGTGCGTTGTCCGCGAACAGGCAAGCTGCGACGATGACGAAGACCGCGGTAGCAGCCTAAATCCATTAAACGTTTGATGTTCATGGAAATTTCGCGACGTAAATCACCTTCGGTCGGAACCTTGGCAACTTCTGCACGAATCGCATCAAGCTGAGCATCATCTAATTCACGAATTTTCGTGGTTTCAGTGATACCTACAGCAGCTAAGATATTCTTAGCAGTGTGGCGACCGATACCAAAAATATACGTGAGAGAGATAACAGCATGCTTGTTATCCGGAATGTTTACACCGGCAATACGAGCCATTCAATTTTCTCCAAAAAGGCAGTCAAGATAATCAACCGCCCCACAAAAATCTTGAGGGGCGGATAATAACCTAATTAGCCTACTGAAATCAACAGGTCTTAATTAAATTAACCTTGACGCTGCTTATGACGAGGTTCTGCGCTACAAATCACGCGAATAACCCCATTACGACGGATAACTTTGCAGCTACCACAAATTTTCTTTACAGAAGCTTGTACTTTCATGATGAAACCTCTAAGTGCGCTTATCCCTTAGGATGAGCAGTCGTTTTTCTCATTAACGTTTGGTCATCATATTGATGCGAGGTAAGGTGCGCCTGAAGTTGCGCCATAAAGTCCATTACCACAACCACCACAATCAGCAACGATGTTCCACCCAAATGGAATGGTATACCAAATGAACTTTGCAGTACCATCGGCATCAAGCATACGACTGTAATGTAAATTGCACCAATAAATGTCAAACGGTTAAGAATATGATCTAAATAACGAGCCGTTTGCTCACCTGGGCGGATACCAGGCACATATGCTCCGCTACGCTTTAAGTTTTCTGAAACTTCTTTCGGGCTGAACACCAGCGCAGTATAGAAATAACAGAAGAAAATAATTAACGCGCCAAAGAGCATTAAATACAACGGCTGTCCAGGCGATAACACCAATGCCAGATCTTGCAGACTACGTTTTACAATCCCTGCATTTGGATCAGCACTTCCCAACCATTGTCCCAAGCTCGCTGGAAATAGTAACAATGAGCTTGCAAAAATTGCTGGAATCACACCCGCCATATTAATTTTTAGTGGCAAATGCGTTTGCTGTGCAGTAAATACACGACGACCTTGCTGCTTTTGAGCATAGTTTACTGGAATACGACGCTGTGCCTTTTCAATAAACACAATCGCAGCGAGGACTGCCAACGATAATAAACCGAATACAGCCAAACCAATTAAACTGCCTTGACCATTCTGAACAGACGAAAACGACTGAATCACGAGATTTGGCAAACCTGCCACAATACCCGCAAAAATGATCATGGAGATACCATTACCAACACCACGTTCGGTAATCTGCTCCCCTAGCCACATCAAAAACATTGTTCCCGCAACCAACGAAGTGACTGCTGGAACATAGAATGCCAGACCTGAAGTCAGGGTAATTCCCTGACTGATCAGGCCAGCACACATACCCACCCCTTGCACAAGTGCAAGCAGCAGGGTGCCGTAACGCGTATATTGATTGATCTTACGCTTGCCCTGTTCGCCTTCTTTTTTCAAAGCTTCCAGCGAAGGAACCACAGTTGACATCAACTGCACGATAATCGATGCAGAGATATACGGCATGATTCCCAACGCCAGAATTGACATGCGTTCCAACGCACCGCCAGAGAACATGTTAAATAAACCTAAGAAAGTACCTTCATTAGCTTTAAAAAACCGTGCTAGCGCTACGTTATCAATACCTGGCAACGGAATATGCGCTCCTAGTCGAAAGACCAATAACGCGCCAATCAAAAACATTAATCGACGAATAATTTCACGGTATTTCACATGAAATGGTTGGCCTTTCATCATGTTTACATGACCAGTAGAACTAGGAGTCATAGACACTCGAGATTACTCCTCGACTTTACCGCCAGCAGCTTCAACAGCAGCTTTAGCGCCTTTAGTCAACGCAACACCTTGTACAGTGAACGCGCGAGTGATTTCACCAGACAGCACGATGCGAGCACGAGTTTGGTCACGACGAACAACATTCGCAGCTTTTAAGGTTTCAAGGCTAACAACATCACCTTCAACCTTATTCAACTCAGACAAGCGTACTTCAGCAGTTTTCAAAGCGATTTGGCTAGTGAAACCGAATTTAGGCAAACGACGGTAAAGTGCTGTTTGACCACCTTCAAAGCCTGGACGAGTACCACCACTTTTACGTGAGTTTTGACCCTTGATACCACGACCACCAGTCTTACCAACGCCAGAACCGATACCACGGCCCAGACGACGGTGTTCACGCTTAGCACCTTCTGCAGGTGCAAGTTCATTTAAACGCAGAGTCATGGCTTATTCCTCTACACTAACCATATAGTAGACTTTGTTGATCATACCGCGGTTAGAAGGCGTGTCCTGCACTTCTACAGTATGACCAATACGACGCAGACCTAAACCCTGTAGGCAAAGTTTATGATTTTTTAAACGATGCGAAGAAGATTTAGTCTGGGTAACTTTAATCGTTTTCATGATTGATTACCCTTGAATTTCTTCTACTGACTTACCACGTTTCGCAGCGACTTTCTCAGGAGAAGTCATATCACGCAAACCTTTGAAAGTTGCGTTTACCACGTTGGCAGCATTAGTAGAACCATAACATTTAGCAAGTACGTTATGTACACCTGCAGCTTCAAGAACGGCACGCATAGCACCACCAGCGATTACGCCAGTACCTTCTGAAGCAGGTTGCATGTATACACGGCTTGCACCATGACGAGCATTCACAGGGTGTTGTAAAGTAGTCCCCGCGAGGTCTACAGTGATCATGTTGCGACGAGCAGCTTCAAGCGCCTTAGAAATAGCAGCTGGAACTTCACGTGCCTTACCACGACCAAAACCTACACGACCATTACCATCACCCACAACAGTTAATGCTGTGAAAGAGAAGATACGACCACCCTTAACAACCTTGGCTACACGATCAACGGCAACCAGCTTTTCAACGAGACCTTCGTTTTGTTCAACTTTCGCCATGATTAGAACTCCAAGCCGCCTTCACGGGCAGCATCAGCCAAGGCTTTGATACGACCATGATATTTAAAACCAGAACGGTCAAATGCAACTTTCGTTACACCTGCTGCTTTCGCACGTTCTGCGATTAAAGCACCAACTTTTGTTGCTGCATCGATGTTACCAGTCGCACCGCTACGCAATGATGCATCCAAAGTTGAAGCTTGCGCTAAAACTTTGCCACCATCTGCTGAGATAACTTGTGCATAGATGTGACGCGGCGTGCGGTTGACACACAAACGAGTCGCACCCAATGCACGAATGTGCAAGCGTGTGCTTTTCGCACGACGCAAACGGGATTGTTTCTTTTCGTTCATAAGAACCTCGCGCCTTATTTCTTCTTAGCTTCTTTACGAAGAATAACTTCATCCGAATAACGAACACCTTTACCTTTATATGGTTCAGGAGAACGGTACGCACGGATTTCCGCTGCCACTTGACCTAACAACTGCTTGTTTGCTGATTTCAGGATGATTTCAGTCGCAGTTGGAGTTTCCGCTGTTACCCCTTGAGGTAAAGCGTAGTCAATTGGGTGTGAGTAACCGAGTGCTAGGTTAACAACGTCACCTTTCACCGCAGCTTTATAACCAACACCAACGAGCTGTAACTTACGTTCGAAGCCTTCGCTAACACCTTTTACAAGGTTATTCAATACAGCGCGAGCAGTACCAGCCTGCATCCAGGCATCTTTCGACTCTTTCACTGGAGCAAGTTGAAGTTTACCTTCTTCCTGTTTAAGCTCGACCAGCGCATGCAGGTTGAAAGACAATGTACCTTTGCTGCCTTTCACTTCGACCTGCCGGCCGTTCTGAGTAACTGTTACACCATTAGGTACAGTTACTGGGGCTTTAGCCACACGAGACATGAGGAATCACCTATTAAGAAACAAAAGCAATAACTTCACCACCAACGCCCGCAGCACGTGCAGCGCGATCAGTCATGATGCCTTTGCTTGTAGAAACAATTGCAATACCTAAACCTTGCTTAACGCTTGGAAGTTTATCTTTACCACGGTATTGGCGAAGACCTGGACGGCTTACGCGCTTAACCATTTCGATAACTGGTTTGCCTTCGAAATATTTTAACGTAATAGTCAAAGTAGATTTTGTCTCTTCTTGAGCCACTTCTACATTTGAAATATAACCTTCTTGTTGAAGTACGTTTGCAATAGCAACCTTCAACTTAGAAGAAGGCATAGAAACAGTTTGTTTCTTTGCCATTTGTGCGTTACGAACACGGGTTAGCATGTCGGCAACGGTATCTTGCATACTCATTTAGTCGCTCCTTACCAGCTTGCCTTAACTACGCCTGGTACATCACCCTGCATTACTGTGTCACGTAATTTGTTACGGCTTAGACCGAACTTACGGAAGTAACCATGAGGACGACCAGTTAAACCACAGCGGTTACGAAGACGTACTGGAGATGCATTACGTGGCAATGCTTGTAACTTTAACATCGCTTCGAAACGTTCCTCGTCACTTGCGTTTACATTTGCAATCGTTGCTTTTAATTCAGCACGTTTTGCAGCGTATTTAGCAACTGTCTTTTCGCGTTTCAATTCGCGATTAATCATACCTTTCTTAGCCATATCGACCTCTTATTTGAACGGGAAGCCGAATGCACGCATAAGCGCACGGCCTTCGTCATCGCTACGAGCAGTGGTCGTAATAGTGATGTCTAAACCACGGATACGATCAATTTTGTCAAAATCGATTTCTGGGAAAACGATCTGCTCTTTTAAGCCCATTGAGTAGTTGCCACGACCATCAAATGATTTTGAAGAAAAACCACGGAAGTCACGGATACGAGGGATTGCGATCGAGATCAAACGATCCAGGAATTCGTACATCTGGTCGCCACGTAAAGTAACTTTACAACCAATTGGCCAACCATCACGGATTTTGAAACCAGCGATTGATTTACGCGCAAGGGTCACAACTGGCTTTTGACCAGCAATGAGTTGCATGTCAGCTACAGCGCCTTCCAATAATTTCTTATCAGTTGCAGCTGCGCCTACACCCATGTTCAGGGTGATTTTGGTGATGCGAGGAATCTCCATCACATTCTTAATGCCAAGTTCTTCTTTTAACTTCGCTTTAAGTTCGTCATTGTAACGTGCTTTAAGTCTGGCCATTGCCTTTTCAACCTATTACTTCGCTGCCGCCACTGATTCACCATTTGATTTATAAACGCGAGTTTTCACGCCATCAATCGTTTGGTAACCAACACGGTCAGCCTTTTGGGTTGTAGCATTAAAAATTGCCACGTTTGAAATATGAAGCGTCGCCTCTTGTGTTACGATGCCGCCTTCAGCGCCAGTAGCACGGTTTGGTTTTTGATGCTTCTTCACTAAGTTAAGGCCTTCAACCTTAACTCGGTCTTCAGAAACAGACAAAACAGTACCCTGTTTGCCTTTTTCTTTACCTGCGATCACGATTACTTGATCGCCTTTTTTAATCTTAGCCATGATTGCCTCTTATAGAACTTCAGGAGCCAATGAAATGATTTTCATGAACTGTTCAGTACGAAGTTCACGAGTCACTGGTCCGAAGATACGAGTCGCAATCGGAGCTTTGTTGTTGTTCAAAATAACAGCAGCGTTATCGTCGAAACGAATCACTGAACCATCTGGACGACGGATGCCAAATTTTGTACGAACAACTACAGCATTCATCACGTCACCTTTTTTAACACGTGCGCGTGGAATTGCTTCTTTTACAGTAACTTTAATAATGTCGCCAACAGAAGCATAACGACGATGTGAACCACCTAGTACTTTGATACATTGTACGCGGCGTGCACCACTGTTGTCTGCTACGTCGAGCATACTTTCGGTTTGAATCATTGCCCTACTCCAAAACCGAGCATCACCGGTCGCAATTTCGAAAGGCTCAAAGAGTACTCGAAATTGTCCGATGATGCAACAAGAACGTCTAATTACTCAGCAGCTGCTTCAACGACTTCCACTAAAGTCCAAGCTTTAGTTTTAGAAATTGGGCGGCTTTCTTTGATGGTCACCAAGTCGCCAGTTTTAGCAACATTGTTCTCATCATGAGCGTGTAGTTTAGTTGAACGGCGGATTGATTTGCCATACAACGGGTGTTGAACACGGCGTTCAATAAGCACAACAATAGACTTGTCCATTTTGTCGCTTACAACACGGCCTGTTAACGTGCGGACTGTTTTTTCACTCATTGTCCGTTCCCCTGTTTTTCGGTAAGGAGTGTCTTGATACGAGCAATTGTTTTACGAGCAATTTGCACTTCGTGCGATTTGCCTAGTTGACCAGTTGCTTTCGCCATACGAAGACGGAATTGGTTAAGCTGTTGCTCATCAAGCAACGCTTTCAACTCTTCTACCGACTTTTCACGTAGATCTTTAGTTTTCATTACATCACCGTCCGAGTCACGATAGTGGTTTTAAACGGGAGTTTAGCGGCAGCCAATTCAAAAGCTTCACGCGCCAACTCGTCGCTCACACCTTCAATTTCGTACAGGATCTTACCTGGCTGAATCTGACACACCCAGTATTCCACACTACCCTTACCTTTACCCATACGAACTTCTAATGGCTTTTCGGTAATTGGTTTGTCTGGGAATACGCGGATGAAGATTTTACCACCACGCTTAATACGACGGCTAATGGTACGACGGCAAGCTTCAATCTGACGCGCAGTCATGCGACCACGTTCAGTTGCTTTAATTGCAATCGAACCAAATGATACTGTACTACCACGATGCGCTAGACCAGTGTTACGGCCTTTGTGCACTTTACGGAATTTGGTACGTTTAGGTTGCAACATGGATTATTCTCCCTTGTCAGCAGCACGGTCATTACGACGTCCACGACGTTGTTCCTGACCTTCACCACGACCACGACCACGTTTAGCTGGACGTTCTTCAGCAGGAGCAGGGTTCATGACTTGTTTCATGCCACCCAGGATCTCACCACGGAAAATCCATACTTTAACGCCGATCGTACCGTAAGTTGTTTCTGCACGCATAGTTGCATAGTCGATGTCTGCACGAAGCGTATGCAAAGGTACACGACCTTCACGATACCATTCAGTACGAGCGATCTCTGCACCACCTAAACGGCCAGAAACTTCAACTTTGATACCTTTTGCGCCAGCACGCATGGTGTTTTGAACCGCACGCTTCATAGCACGACGGAACATTACACGCTTTTCCAATTGAGAAGCGATTGCTTCAGCAACTAGACGTGCGTCCAAGTCTGGGCGATCGATTTCATTGATGCTGACTTGCGCTGGAACACCCATGATGTTGGTGAGTTCGCGCTGTAATTTTTCAATATCTTCGCCTTTTTTACCGATCACGATACCAGGACGAGCAGTGCTAATTGTTACCTTAGCAGCGCCTGTAGGACGTTCGATAAGAATGTTGCTTACCATCGCGTTCTTAAGTTTTTTAGTTAAAAACTCACGAACCTGAAGATCTTTAAGCAAGTATTCAGCGTATTGTTTCGGACTCGCATACCAGTTAGCGTTATGGCGTTTCACAACACCCAGGCGGATACCGATTGGATGAACCTTCTGACCCATATCAAACCCCTACCTTAACGGTGATGTGACAAGTACGCTTAGTAATACGGTCTGCACGGCCTTTGGCACGTGGCAGGATACGTTTAAGGCTCATGCCTTCATCAACGTAGATCGTAGTTACTTTAAGGTCATCAACATCTAAGCTGTTGTTGTGTTCAGCATTGGCGATTGCAGACTCAAGTGCCTTTTTAACAAGCACAGCCGCTTTCTTGTTGCTGAAGTTTAAAATGTCTAGCGCGCGCGCAACCGATTTACCACGGATCAAATCAGCAACTAAACGTGCTTTCTGTGCCGAGATAGCGGCACCGCGTAATTTTGCAGTTACTTCCATCATAGCACCTATTAACGTTTAGACTTCTTATCAACACCGTGACCACGATAGGTACGAGTTGGCGCGAATTCACCTAGTTTATGACCAACCATGTGTTCAGTGATGATCACTGGAACGTGGTTACGGCCATTGTGAACAGAAATTGTTAAACCAACAAAGTCTGGCAGGATCATTGAACGACGTGACCAAGTTTTGATCGGCTTACGGTTGTTTGCAGCAATTGCCGCTTCAACTTTAGCGAACAGGTGCGCGTCGACGAATGGACCTTTTTTTAATGAACGAGGCATTAGTCAGATTCCTTTACTTGACGCGACGGTCGCGAATAATCATCTTAGTCGTACGCTTGTTGGTACGTGTCTTGTACCCTTTCGCTTTTTGACCCCATGGGCTTACAGGTTGAATACCCTTGCTACGCCCTTCACCACCACCGTGCGGGTGGTCAACTGGGTTCATTGCCATACCACGTACGGTAGGACGAACACCACGCCAGCGTGAAGCACCAGCTTTACCCAATGAACGCAGGTTGCTTTCCTGGTTAGAAACTTCACCAATGACAGCGCGACATTCAACATGGATTTTACGCATTTCACCAGAACGTAAACGAACGATAGCGTAAGAACCATCACGACCCAACAATTGAACTGAAGTACCAGCAGAACGTGCTAACTGAGCACCTTTACCGATTTTAAGTTCAAGGTTATGAAGAGTAGAACCGATTGGCATGTTGCGAAGTGGCAGGCAGTTACCTGGACGAATTGGAGCATCGTTACCAGATTGAACTTTATCACCAGCACGCAGGCCTTTAGGCGCAATGATGTAACGACGTTCGCCGTCAGCATATTTCAACAAAGCAATATGCGCTGTACGGTTAGGATCGTATTCGATACGCTCTACAGTCGCTGGAATACCATCTTTGTTACGTTTAAAGTCAACAATACGGTAGTTTTGTTTATGACCACCACCCACGTGACGTGTAGTGATGTGACCATTGTTATTACGACCACCAGTACGTTTTTTAGCTTCTACCAACGGTGCATAAGGCGCGCCTTTGTGAAGATGGTCATGAACCACTTTCTCTACAAAGCGACGTCCTGGAGACGTTGGCTTACATTTTTGAATTGGCATAATTTTCGTCCTTATTCCGCTGCGTTGTCAGCGGTATCGCCCAAGTCAGCCATTTCAACATCTTGGCCAGCTTTCAGGGTGACGTATGCTTTTTTAACATCAGAACGGCGTCCCAATGTCTTACCAAAGCGTTTTGTTTTACCCTTAGTGATTGTTGTGTTTACTTTAACAACTTCAACACCAAAGAGTTGTTCAACTGCTTTCTTGATTTCAAGCTTGTTTGCATTTAATGCAACCTTAAACACCTGAACACCAGCAGTATCACCTAAAACTTGTGCTTTTTCTGAGAATACTGGTCCTTGTAGGACTTGATATAGACGTTCGTTGTTCATCCGAGTTCTACCTCAATTTTCTTAGCAGCAGCTACAGACATGACAACTTTATCGAATGCGATCAAGCTAACAGGATCAATTGCAGTTGCATCTACCACATCAACGTGTGGAAGGTTGCGCGCTGCAAGATATAAGTTCTCATCTACAGCATCTGTAACGATCAATGCACGAGTTGCATTCAAGTCGTTCAATTTAGCAAGCAAGTCTTTGGTTTTAGGAGCAGCAACAGCAAACTCTTCAACCAATACAAGACGATCCTGGCGAACAAGTTCAGCCAAAATACATTGCATTGCACCGCGATACATCTTACGGTTTACTTTTTGAGACCAATCCTGTGGGCGAGCAGCAAAAGTTTTACCACCACCAACCCAGATTGGGCTACGAATAGAACCCGCACGAGCGCGACCAGTACCTTTTTGACGGAATGGCTTTTTACCACCACCAGAAACATCTGCACGTGATTTGTGAGCACGAGTACCTTGACGGCCACCAGCTAGATAAGCTGTAACAACCTGGTGTACAAGAGCTTCGTTAAATTCACGACCAAAAGCAACTTCTGATAATTCAACCGCAGCGCCAGAAACAGTTTTTAAATTCATTCTATTTCACCTTACGCTTTGATGGTAGGACGTACAATCACGTCACCATTCGTTGCACCAGGGATTGCACCTTTAACAACTAAAACAGAACGTTCAGCGTCAATAGATACGATTTCAAGACCTTGAACCGTTACGCGTTCATCACCTAGGTGACCAGCCATTTTCTTGCCTTTGAACACGCGACCAGGTGTCTGGTTTTGACCTGTAGAACCTAATACACGGTGAGATACAGAGTTACCATGTGTAGCGTCTTGCGTACGGAAGTTCCAACGCTTAACACCACCCTGGAAGCCTTTACCTTTAGACTGACCAGTGACATCAACAATTTGACCCACTGTGAACAGATCAACACCGATAGAACCACCAACTTCACGGCCTTCAAGCTCAGCTTCAGTAACACGGAACTCTTTAACCAGACGACCAGCAGCAACACCCGCTTTCGCGAAGTGGCCTTTCTGAGCGTTAGTTACGCGCGATTCGCGACGTTCACCAGTAGTTACTTGAATTGCTTGATAACCATCAGTTTCAAGTGTTTTGATTTGCGTAATGCGGTTTGGATCGACTTCGATCACTGTTACTGGAACAGAAACACCTGCTTCAGTAAAGATGCGAGTCATACCACATTTGCGACCGACTAAACCAATAGCCATGTGCATAAACCTCTAAAAAAGCGGCCTAATTAACTTAGAGTTAATTAACCGAAAGCCTTAACCCAAAGCGATCTGAACATCAACACCAGCAGCAAGATCCAACTTCATCAATGCATCAACAGTTTTATCTGTTGGTTGAACAATGTCGATCAGGCGTTTATAAGTGCGGATTTCATACTGGTCACGAGCGTCTTTGTTGACGTGTGGTGAAGTAAGAACGTTGAAGCGTTCGATGCGAGTAGGCATCGGGATTGGACCACACACCTGTGCGCCAGTACGCTTAGCGGTTTCTACGATCTCTTGAGCAGATTGATCAATCAGGCGATGATCAAAAGACTTCAAACGGATACGAATTCTCTGGTTAGACATACCAGTAAACTCCAAGCCAAATATATAAAGAATCACCCATGACGCACCTCACCTTTTGGCAAGTGTCAAGGGCAGTGAAATTCACTAAGGTCGTGATCGATGCCAGGACTGTAATGCGTTGACTACTTTCTTCGTAGAAAACGCCCTCCATTTGAGGGTCGCCCATTGTAGCGATTGTTTAAGTCTTATGCAATTCTTCTTTTCTTTTTTTGGCCTTAAAGCCCGCCTATGCGCTCACCACATAGTCAATCGCCTGATTCAGCAGGATATTGCCCTGTTCGAATTTGCTTTGATTGGATTTTTTCAACTCTGCAATGGATTGTACATACTCCCCATTAAATACCGCCATATCCTCCTCATTTTCAATCAATAGCTGCAAAGCGTGCGGTGTCATTTCTGGATGGAACTGAAAACCCAGAACATTCCGCCCTATTTGATAAAGCTGGTTACGACACACCCTGTTTTCCGCTAGACGCACACCACCTTTAGGGATTTCAAAGGTTTCACTATGCCATTGCATAATGTTAATTTTCTCGGGAATTTGAAAGCAATGTTCTGGAACGGAAGATGCCCGTCCCACATCCATCCAGCCCAGTTCCTGCTGAGGATTGCGACTCACCGCCGCGCCCAGTGCATTGGCAATGAGCTGCCCACCCAGACACAACCCTATCGCGGGCTTGCCTGCGGCCAGATAGCGACGTAGCCAGCGTTTCTCCAGCCTGAGCCAAGGATAATTTGCCTCGTCGTTGACACTCATGGTTCCACCCATAATGATCAACAGGTCAACCTCATCCACACGAGGCAATGCCTCCAACTCAAGGGGTAAATCAACGGGCAAGGCAAAGAATTCTGTAGCGGTAATTTTTGCTTTATGTGCTTTCAGGAAGCTATAGCAACTTCCAAAACCCTCGCCTGCAATGTGCTGAAAATAATGCACTCTTAAATGCGACTTCATGCGCCAAAACCTGTTGTCGTTAGAATGATAATTAGTCTTAGCAAGAATAAAGCCAGTTTTGTGCTGACTCCCTACTCTGTACCGATTCTGTACAAAATATGCAAACCACTGGCAGGATTGTGTATTTTCTCTTAACCTAAACCATTATATTGCCTAGATTTTGCCCCATGACGACACACAATCATGCCCAAACTGATCTCATCCATGCACCACGCCAAGCCCCTCAATATATAGAAACCATCCAGCCTCCCCTATTTCGTGCATCCACCATTATTTTTAAAACCACGGCGCACCTTTTTGACCGTCACTGGACCGATCCCTACGACTATAGTTATGGTACACAT
The DNA here is from genome assembly GCF_029845285.1 of Acinetobacter sp. GD03645. Taxonomy (NCBI): domain Bacteria; kingdom Pseudomonadati; phylum Pseudomonadota; class Gammaproteobacteria; order Moraxellales; family Moraxellaceae; genus Acinetobacter; species Acinetobacter sp. GD03645. Next base: position 29,767 of record NZ_JAOCLL010000002.1, read on the forward strand.
GGCACCCCGACCACTTTCACCTTGGCAGACAATATTGCCCAGATTGAGGGTGGAAAATATTGCCTGCTTGCACCCAGTGGTTTATCTGCAATTAATTTGGTAAACAGTGCTTTTTTAAGCTCAGGTGATGAAGTTTGGGTGGCAGACAATATTTATGGACCAAACCTTGAGCATTTAAACAACCTGCAAGACCGCTATGCTATTCAGGTCAAGATTTACAACCCAATTGATGCGGAAAGCTTTCAGCCAACAGAAAAAAGTAAACTAATCTGGCTTGAAGCAGCAGGTTCAGTCACGCTGGAATTTCCAGATCTCAAAAATCTGGTTAAAAAAGCCAAACAGGCCAATGTTCTCACTGCTTTGGATAACACATGGGGTGCTGGACTGGCCTTTAATGCCTTTGATTTCTCTGATGAGCATCTTGCTGTTGATATGACGGTTCATGCATTGACCAAATACCCCAGCGGTGGTGGCGACATGCTGATGGGTTCAGTGGTCACGCTTGACCAACATCTGCATCATAAACTCTATCGTATGCACGCCATTCAAGGTATCTCCGTTTCTGGTGATGATACCGCACAAATCCAGCGTAGTCTGGCACATATGTCACTACGTTATGAACAGCAGTCAAAAAGTGCCTTAACCTTATTAGGCTGGTTAAAGCAACAACCCGAATTCAGTCAGGTGCTGCATCCAGCCCAGCCCGATTCCGCAGGTCATTCATTCTGGACAGAGGTTTGCACCACAGGTAAAAGTGCGGGGTTGGTCAGTGTTATTTTTAAGCCTGAATTTGATATTACCGCGATCCGTAAATTTTGCGACAGCCTCAAGCTGTTTAAACTTGGATTTAGCTGGGGCGGCCCTGTCAGCCTTGTCATGCTTTATGATTTAAAACAGATGCGTACGCTTGAAAATACACATTTACAACAAGGTTTATTGGTTCGCTTCTGTATAGGACTAGAACATCCACAAGATTTAATCCAAGATATTCAAAACGCATTAAAACAGCTCGAATGAGATAAAGAATAGGTGAAGAATGAGTACACCCATTGTTATTGCTAAAAAAACCACTGATACCACTCAAGATATTGTTTTACATTCGCAATTTGCCAATCGGCACGGTTTGATTGCAGGGGCGACAGGAACAGGTAAAACCGTGACGCTCAAGGTGCTTGCTGAAAGTTTCTCCCGTCTTGGTGTGCCTGTGTTTTTGGCTGATGCCAAAGGAGATGTTTCCAGTTTAGCCAAGGCAGGTGTAAGCAGTCCCAAATTTGATGAACGCCTAAAAACGCTGAATATTGAATCGGTGCCTTTTGCTGCATCACCCGTGATGTTCTGGGATTTGTTTGGTCAGCAGGGTCATCCAATTCGCACTACCATTTCGGAAATTGGTCCGTTATTGTTGGCGCAGATGCTGAATCTGAATGACACCCAGGAGGGTGTGCTCTCCGCAGTTTTCCGTATTGCAGATGATCAGGGCTTATTGCTGATTGATTTTAAAGACCTCAAGGCAATGTTGAGTTACGTCAGTGAAAATGCGGCTGAACTGAAAGCTGAGTATGGCAACCTTTCCCCAGCCAGTCTTGGGGCCATTCAACGTAATTTACTGGCTTTAGGTGATCAAGGCGGTGAGCAATTCTTTGGTGAACCTAGCCTGAATATTCTGGATTTTATCCAGACAGACAGCAATGGTCAGGGCTATATCAATATCCTCGCTGCGGATAAATTGATGAATACCCCCAAACTCTACGCCACATTCCTATTATGGATGCTTTCTGAGCTATTTGAGCAACTTCCAGAAGTTGGTGATATGGATAAGCCGAAACTGGTGTTCTTCTTCGATGAGGCTCATTTGTTATTTGACAATGCCAGTCCAGCCTTGCAACAGAAAATCGAACAGGTGGTTCGCCTGATTCGCTCCAAAGGTGTGGGGATTTATTTTATTACCCAAAACCCACTGGATTTGCCTGAAAGCGTTTTGGGCCAACTGGGTAACCGTGTGCAACATGCGCTACGTGCCTTTACCCCAAAAGACCAAAAGGCAGTGAAGACTGCGGCTGATACTTTCCGTGCCAATCCTGAATTTAGGGTTGATCAGGCCATTACCGAGCTGGCAGTCGGTGAAGCTTTAATTAGCTGTCTGGACGAACAAGGCACACCACAGATTGTGGAACGTGGCTGGGTCATGCCACCCTACTCTGCATTTAGTCCAATTAGCGCTGAAGAGCGTCAGGTGATTATTGGTCAGAGCATTGTCGCAGGTGTTTATGATCAGGCTGTTGATCGGGATAGTGCCTATGAACGATTACAACAAAAAGTATTGCAGCAGTCGCAACAGAAGCAGGCGGATGAGTTGGCAAAACAGCAGACCAAGGAACAGGAAGCTTTAGCTAAACAACAAGCCAAGGAACAGGAACGTTTTGCAAAAGAACAGCAAAAGGCCGCTGAAAAAGCCCAGCGTGACCGAGAGAAACTGACGCAGGATATTGTTGGAACCTTTGCCAAAAGTGCTGCACGTAGTCTGGGTGGTTCGACTGGTCAAAAAATTGTACGGGGTTTGCTGGGGTCATTATTTGGTAAACGCTAAATAAGAAAAACCACGTCAAAAGTCTGTTGGTAATTTTGATGAGATGATGGTTTACTTTTAAGTCCCCTTAACAACCTGAGATTTCAAATAGCAAAATCATCATCTCAACCCATTTCCACCCAAAACAGTACCAGCAATACAGTTAATGCCAACCGTGGTGCGACAGAAACCAGTCTGGATATGATCAAAATCAGGACAACCGTGGCAAATTGAATCCAATTATCTTTCCAAATAAAAACCAATACACGATATATCGATCACTTTAAACAAAAGCAAGGCAATCTTGATCTCAAAATGACATCCTGTTTCAACCGATTCCTCCATACATTAAGGCTCTTCTTTGCCAGCCATTCCAATAAATCCTCTTAATTTCCATCAAAAACAATGTTATAAATATATTCCATAAAAAAATTATGGTTTTTATTTAAATATATATTGCAAATCCATATTTAAAAATGTATTTTAAATACATCTTATAGATGATAGCCAAGAGAGATCAAAAATGACTCCACAGCAAATTGACCTAGTAAAAGCAACTGTACCTGTACTTCGTGAAAACGGTGTGGCACTGACTGGTTATTTCTATAACCGCATGTTGGGCAATAATCCTGATTTAAAGGAAACCTTTAACATGGGACACCAACGCAGTGGTGCCCAGGCTCAGGCTCTTGCAGGCGCTGTGTTGGCATACGCGGAAAATATTGAGGATCCATCTGTGCTGTTGCCTGTGGTTGAACTCATTGCCCACAAGCATGTCAGCCTGAATATTCAGTCACCTGACTACGGTATTGTGGGTGAAAACCTACTCCATTCAATCAGTGAAGTGCTCAGCATTTCAATGGAAGATCCATTGATTGCGGCATGGGCTGCGGCTTATGGTCAACTGGCTGAACTGTTTATCAACACTGAAAAAGCCATTTATGACCAGCATCAACAAACCAAAGGCAGTTGGTTAGGCTGGCGTACTTTTAAAATCGCCAAGAAAGTGGTTGAAAGTGATGAAATCACCTCTTTCTACCTTGCACCTGTCGATGGTGGTGAGTTGCCAAAATATGAAGCGGGTCAATACATTTCAGTACGTGTATTTGTTGAGGAACTGGGTTTAAGACAGCCACGTCAATATACCTTGTCAACCAGTCCACAAGCAGACTACCTACGTATTTCAGTCAAGCGTGAAGATGAAAAAGGTGATTTGGCAGGTGGTTGGGTATCAAGCACTTTACATGGCTTGGCTGAGGGTTCAGAAATTGAGGTGTCTGCACCTACAGGCAACTTCTACCTGATTGATAGCAAAAAACGTAATGTGTTTATCAGTGGTGGTGTTGGCTTAACTCCAATGATTGCCATGCTGAATCAATTGGTGACAGAAGATATGCCTCAACCTGTCAGCTTTATTCATGCCTGCCGTAGCAGTCAGGTGCATGCCATGAAACAGCATATTCATGAATTAAAGGCAAAATATCCACGCCTGAGCACATTTACTGCCTATGAGTTTCCACATGAGGGCGATGTACTGGCTGAAGATTATGATGTTGCTGGCCGTCTGGATTTAGCAGCGATGGATGCCGCTTTACTGCCAATCAATGCAGATTACTATCTCTGTGGTCCAATGCCGTTTATGGCGGAACAGCATAAGGCACTGGTTGCCCGTGGTATTCCTGCCGAAAACATTCATAGCGAGGCATTCGGTACAGGTGGGGTTCGATTGAGCTAATCTGTCCTGCGTTTTGTATAAGGCTAGCCTGTGATAGACTAGCCTTTTCTATTTCAAGCAATCGATTGAGTGAAACCATGCAACTCAATAAATTTACTGATTATGCGCTCAGAATTTTGATGTATATCGCTCGCCCGAGTGATGTACCGTACACGATTGCCGATATTGCGCAAGACCTGCATGTGTCACAAAACCATCTGGTTAAAATCGTTCACTTCATGGGCAAACAGCAGTGGATTGTCACCACGCGTGGCAAGGGCGGTGGCATCCGTCTTAATCCAGCAGCCAGACAGCTTAAACTAGGTGAAATCGTTCGTATCTTGCAGGGCAACCATCAAATTGTAGAATGTAACACTCCTCCTTGTGTGCTACGTTCGCACTGTGGTCTGAAAGGTATACTGGATCAGGCACTGGAATGTTTTTATCAGAGTCTTGACCAGTACACGCTGGATGAAGTCCTGCAACACAGTATCCTGCCCTCCTCGCCAAGCTCAAACATTGATTTTTTACAGCTGATTCAAAAAGCCTAGCCACAATCTGGCGATGAGATTCGCACCAATCGCTGACATCCTCTATAATAGTCATTGCTATTTCAATTCAAAAGTAAGCTTCTATGCGTCGTAGTGAAAAATCGAAAGATACCAAAGCCAGACTCGCACCTAAGCAAAAAATCAGTTATGAAAAAAAGATGGACCCTGCTATCACCGAATATGCAGTCCAGTCTTTAAATTGGTTACGCCAAGCTGAATTTTTAATGAGTGCGCCAAAACTGGCTTTATGCGTAGAAGATACAGGCTACGAAATTGCATTTGCTGGCCGTTCAAACGCTGGAAAATCGAGTGCAATCAATGCACTGACCAATCAAAAGCAGTTGGCGCGTGCCTCTAAAAGACCTGGCCGTACCCAGATGATCAACTTTTTTAGCTTGGGCAATCCAGAGCAGCGTCTGGTTGACTTACCTGGTTATGGTTATGCGGCTGTACCTGAAGCGATGAAGATCGTTTGGCAGAAAGAACTGGAAAACTACCTCATCCACCGTAAAAGCCTACAGGGTTTGGTATTGTTGATGGATATCCGCCATCCATTGCAACATTTCGACCTGATGATGCTGGAATGGGCACACTCACGTCATTTATTTGTGCATATTCTTTTAACCAAGGCCGATAAACTGAATCGTGGCCCTGCCAACAAGACCCTGCTGGAAGTCAAACAGCAATTGAAGAAAATGAAACTGGACTTCTCGATTCAATTGTTCTCTTCCCTCAACCGAATTGGCCTGGAAGAGCTCGCCAGTGTGATGGCAGGCCGTCTAAACTATACCCTCAATCAAACTGCTGAATTTGACCTCAGCCAGATCCCTGAAGCATCAGAAACGGACATTCAAGAGTAAAAAATGCATTTCATGCAACTTGATGCATAAAATAATTTTTAATTGTCCTGAATTGCTAAACACAACTACATGGATGTTTTCATATACTGCTAGTGTTGGTTCATTGCACTATCGATTAGGACTAAACGATGAAATTACTATCATTTGTGAAGAACAAAGTTCTTGGTTCTTCGATTGACTATAAAATTCTCCCACGCAAGGTAAAGTTTGACTGGGAAAACACGCCAGTAGACTGGATTCCTAACCAGCCTTTTGCCAGTTATTTTATTAATGAGATTAATAACATTCTACCTGCTGGTGAGTTCTGGTTTTGCCGCCTGTACAACAAGGTGCTTCCGCAAATCACTGATGAAAAATTAAAGGAAGATGTTCAGGCTTTTATTCGTCAGGAAGCTATGCACGCTGTGGCGCACACCTCTGCGAACAAGGAATATCTCAGCCAGCGCAATATTGATATTCAGCGCAACCTCGACATTATGGACTTCCTGTTCACCAAGGCTTTGGCAGACAAACCATTTGGCAAGGAAATTCCAAAGGCCCTTGACCATCAATGGGACTTGTTCCGTCTGGGTGTAATCGCAACCGTCGAACACATGACCTGTGTACTGGGTAAATATGCGCTTTACAACAAGCGCTGGGCGGAACTTGGTGCAGACCCTGAAATGCTGGATTTAATCAAGTGGCATGGTTCTGAAGAAATCGAGCACCGTACTGTTGCATTTGACCTTTACCGTCATTTGGGCGGTGGTTATGTCGCACGCTACTACCTCAGTGTTGCCGTGATTATTGGTGTACTGGGCTTGTGGGTGGATGGTGCAGCGCACATCATGAGTCAGGACCCGCGTTTTGCAGATAAAAAACCAAGCCTGTTCAAACCGTGGATCTGGATCGAATGGTCAAAGATTGCGCTTCAGGATTCCAAGATTCTGCCAGGTCCAGCCTGGTTGGTCGCCCAGCAGCTTGATTACCTCATGCCGTGGTACGACCCTGTAAAAGAGGGCAATACCCAGGATGCCGTGAATTATCTCAATAACTCACCAGCGGCAAAACGTGCCTTGCAGCCAGCAGCATAATTAATTCAAATAAAAAAGCAGGAGTCATCTCCTGCTTTTTTATTGCCAGAATTTAACTTGATTCAGCCTCTGCCTGTTTGGCATAACGATCAACCACCACACTGATCATCATGTCACCCTGCACATTGACCACGGTACGTACTGTATCCAGCACACGGTCAATCGGTAGTAAAATCGCAATGGCTTCCGCAGGTAGTCCAACCGACTGCAATACCATAATCATGGTGACCATGCCTGCGCTTGGAATACCTGGTGCACCCAAAGATGCGATCATGGCGGTTAGACAGACAATAATTTGCTGGGTCAAACTCAAGTCCAAACCCATCAGGTTGGCGATAAACAAGGCAGCGGCAGCTTCATACAGCGCCGTACCATCCATGTTGAGCTGTGTGCCCAAGGGAATGACAAAACCCGCAGTTTGTGGTCGTACGCCCAAATTTTCCTGGGCACATTGCATACTCAGTGGCATGGTTGCGGAACTTGAGCTGGTTGCAAATGCTGTGACCAAGGCGGTACGGGTTCCGCGAAAAAAGGTCATCGGGTTCATCTTTCCAAAAATCCACAGCAAGGCAGGTAAAACCACCACGCCGTGGAAAATCGTGGTGCCCGTCACCACCACTGCAAACTCAGCCAGACGGCTCAGCACGGAAAGGTCTTCGATTGCAATCAGCTTGGCAAGCAGGGCAAAAATCCCAATTGGCGCAAGTCGCATCACCCAGCTCACCAGCAGCATCATAATGTTGAAGAATTGCTGACTGAGCTTCCGCACCTGGGCAAAACTTTCCCCACCCTTGACCAATGCCGCGCCAATGAACAATGCAAACAGCACAACCGCGAGTACATTGCCCTCACTAAATGCCTTAAAGGGATTAATCAGGGTGTTTTGGATAAAGTTGGTAAAAAAGCTGGAGGGGGTCAGGGTATCAGGGGTTTGGTGGTTCTGGATTTCTGCCTGAAAAAGGCTGATGTCAATGCCCTTGCCCACCTCAAACAGATGCGCACAGCCAATCCCTAAAATCAGTGCCAGTGTGGTCGTGGTAAAACAGCACAATACAGTGATTTTCCAGACCCGTCCAAATTGTCCGCCTGCCTGTAAATTGGAAACGCCAACCACAATTGAGCTAAAGATCAGGGGAATCAGCAGCATTTTCAACAAGCCAATAAAAATGCTGCTTAATATGCCCAAACCGTACAGGCTGTAATCGAAGAAAAGTGTTTGTGGATAGGCAATCAACAGGAAACCAAATGCCACACCCAGTATCGCGGCAATTAAAATTTGCGTATTTAGATTCATTGTGATGGATAAGGCATTTTTAACTTATTGGTACTATGGCACGCCCATGTTGAAGAATCGAGCAATTTTTTGTCACATGCTTATCATTAAAAAAACCATCAAAATGATGGTCTTCTTTTATCAATTCATATGTTACTGGGTTTCAATTTCCCTGAGCCGAATCAAGCCTTCCTGCACTGTGCTACAGACCAACTGACCATTTTGCCACATCCGTCCAAAGTTTAGCCCACGCGAACTGGCACTGATGGTTGCCTCCATATCGTAGAGCATCCAGTCATCTGCACGCAGTGGACGATGGAAATAAATGGTGTGGTCAATACTGGCACATTGTAGATTTGGAGAAATCCATGAAAGACCATGTGGACGCAATGCCGTGGTCATCAAGGTAAAATCTGAATAGAACGCAACGATGGCCTGATGTAACGAAATTTCGTCAATGTTCTGAGGAATTTGATCATGGGTACGAATGTAATGTGCGTAATACGGCGCCTCTGGTTGTGGGGCAAATGGATTGACCAATTGAGTTGGCCGAATTTCCACATGACGCTCACGCATAAAACTGGCACGGACATTTTCAGGCACAAAGTTGATCATGCTCTCTTTTAGTTCTTTTTCAGACTTTAGCTCCTCTGGCGCAGGGTACTCTGGCTCTTTATGCTGATAGTTCAATCCTTCTTCTGGATTGGCAAAAGATACCATTGCAGAAAAAATCGTACGTCCATGCTGGATCGCCCTGACTTGTCGGCTGGCGAAACTCTTTCCATCACGCAGGGGATCAACCTCATAAATGATGGGTGCATTCACGTCCCCGCCATAAAGGAAATAGGCATGCAGTGAATGTGCTGGACGATCTGTGGTGTAGGATGCGGCCCTTAACGCCTGCCCTAGCACCTGCCCGCCAAATACCCGTTTACCGACCAGATTGCGGCTGTTGCCCCGAAAGATATGTTCTTCAATCCGTTCCAGCGTCAATAATTCAACGAGTTCTTGAGTCAAAGCATTCATATAACCACCTTCCAACACCAATGAGGAGAAATCAACCCAGGCATGAGGACAGTTATAGTGCCACAATAAAACACTGTTTTTAGCTCATGCACAGGGCGAAGTCAGGACAATTCAGATCAACCGTCATGAGCAGCCTGACTTGATTGTGCCATAAATTCCAATAAATATGCTCAGGATAAAATGATTTGTCCGTCACGTCATTCTTATTTATAACCGCTAAAAATACGATTTTTAACGATAAAATCTACCAAATACGCTATATTTTGTCAGAAAATAACATATCGTTTTATGTCAGAATAACGCAGAATGTCGTGCTCATCATGACTTACTGTCAGGATTATGATTTAGGAGTTTGTAATGTCCAAGACTGGATTTGGTCAAATGTATCGCCAACTTTCGAGTAAGTTGCTTGACCTTGTGGTAACCCCGCATGTTCTTGGTGAAGTTCCTACAGAATCCACCGCAGTAGAGCAAAAAAACCAGGATTCAAACAAGCTGGTCTGCTATGTCCTACAAAACTATTCACGCAGCAACGCACTGGTTGTGGATGGGGAAACCCGCCGTCTTCATCTCAAGCCTGCATTGGATGCCTTGAGTTTTGGGACCTACCACGAAAAAAACTCAATCCTGTTTTTGCATCAGAATGAAAATAATTTATTTAACACCCAGACTTTCCCTCCGCGTCTTTTACAATTGATTGAGGCGCTGGAACAGCAGCCTGAAATTGAGGTGCAGCTTATTCCTGTGACCGTACTGTGGGGACGTTCGCCAGATAAAGAAGATTCATGGTTTAAATTGTTGTTCTCCGATACATGGGCGACACCAGGTACGGTCAAACAACTGGTCAATATTGGCCTGCATGGTCGCCAGTCCTATTTAGAGTTCCATGAACCACAATCCTTGCGTGAATTGGTAGATTATGCCAAAGCGCATCACCCAAACATCTCTCCCGCCACCTATATCGCAAGCTCACTGGACACCTATCTTGACCAGCAACGCGAGGTGGTGCTTGGTCCTGACCTGTCTGACCGTCGCAACGTGATGCAATCTGTCATTAAGGCACCAGATGTACAGGATGCCATTCGCCGTGAAAGTATTCAGCATAAAATCAGCATGCTGGAGGCTGAACGCCGTGCCATTGGCTATGTCAATGAAATCGTTTCTGACTACTCGGCATCAGCGGTACGTTTTGCCGACATGGCCTTGACACGTTTATGGACACAGCTTTATGACGGCGTTGAGGTGCATAACTTCAGCACCGTGCGTGAGCTGGCAAAAGACTACGAAATTATCTATACGCCATGTCACCGTAGCCATATCGACTACCTGTTGCTGTCCTATGTGATCTATAAACGTGGTTTGATGATTCCGTATATTGCTGCGGGTGACAACCTGAACCTACCTTTTGTAGGCCAGTTACTACGTGGTGGTGGCGCATTCTTTATCCGCCGTTCTTTCCGTGGCAATGCATTGTATACCACGGTATTTAAAGAATATTTGTACAGCATCCTGTCGCGTAACACACCGATTGAATACTTTATCGAGGGTGGACGCTCGCGTACAGGTCGCCTGCTACCACCAAAAACAGGGATGCTGGCGATGACCATTCATGGTCATCTACGCGGTCGGGCCAAGCCAATTGTTTTTGTTCCAACCTACATTGGCTATGAACGCCTAATGGAAGGCTCAACCTATGTGGGTGAGATGCAAGGCAAGCCAAAAGAGGCTGAGTCAATCTTTGGTATTGTGAAAACACTGCGTAAAATCGAGCGTATTTTCGGTAAGGTGCATGTCAACTTTGGTGAACCTGTTTTTCTTGATGACATCCTGAAACAGCACAATGCAGACCATATCCAGATTGAAAAGAATGATGCACCGACTCCAGCAGAAATTTCCAGTGTGGTCTCAAGCTCAGCCAACCTGATTCTGGAAAATATCAACCGTGCAGTGGTGGTCAACCCTGTTTCCCTGCTTTCACTGATTTTGTTGGCAACGCCAAAACATACGCTGGATGAAGAGATTTGTGCAAAACAGCTCGACATTTACCGTGATCTGGCCACCCAGCAACCGTATGATGAGCGGACTCAAGTCACCTCATTATCGGGCAAGGAAATCATTGCCTATGGCATGAAGCTCAAACTGATCAAGCGCGTACAGCATGTATTGGGCGATATTATTGCGATTGAGGAGAATCAGGCGGTCCTGCTCACCTATTTCCGCAACAATATCCTACATGCTTTCGTACTGCCATCACTGGTTGCGTCACTGGTTGAGCACAACGGTAAAATTAACAAGACCGATTTAAGCAACGTTATCCGTACCCTGTATCCATTCCTGAAAGCTGAACTGTTCATGAAATGGCAGCCAACTGAGCTGCAACAGCATATTGATAGCTACATCAATGCTCTGGTACAGATTGGCCTGATCTTTCAGGACCATGATGGCAACCTGTTCAGCCCAACACCAAATAGCGAAGAACACCAGAAACTTGTGACCTTGGCATTGCCTGTGAAACAGAGCCTGGAACGTTATTACATGACGCTTGCGCTGATTACCCAGCGTGGTTCTGGCAATATCTCCACCAAACAGGTTGAGGAGCTGAGCCACTTATTGGGTCAACGCCTGTCTGTGCTCTATGAATTTAATTCACCAGAGTTCTTTGACAAGGCACTGTTCCAAAGCTTTATTAAGGTGCTGACCCAGCAGAATTATATTCGCAACAATGAACAGGGCTTCATTGAATATGATGACAACTTTAGTGAAATGGCGGCAGGTGCCCAGTTGGTGCTTGACGAAGCGACCTTGCAGATGTTGCAGCACATCACCACATTCAGTGATGAGGAACTGGCGACAGCGCTGGAGGCAATGGCTTCACAACAGGCCAAACGCCGCTTGAAACGTAAAAAAGCTTAATATTGCAATTAAAACCTCAAAGCAACTTCGCCTTGAGGTTTTTTTATTTCCGACACTCCAGATATTGCGGATCATCCAGACAACGCAGTCGTCTGATCAGGTCAACAAAATAGGCATCGTAGTAGCCTGAATCGACATAGCGGTTACGGATTTTTGCCACCAATGCTTCATAGCCCTGTTTCTCAAAACTTGAAATATCCGCCCAGTAATAAGCGGGCAAATGGTTTTCCCACTGCATTGCCTGTGCCGCCAGCACATTGCTATTCTTTACAAACCAGCTTCGGATTTGATGGCCAAAACCTGTGGGATAGCTTTGGGGCCGAATCACGATATTGATTGCAAAATAGGCGACAGGAAAGTTGACCACCTGTGTTGAAGCGCCAAATTCCTTTTTCATGTTATAAGGCAATACGCCATAAGCGGGTGCGGCCAGAATATCAATCTTCTTTTGCTTGAATAAATCCACCGCATTGGAGAAGTCCACATAGACGGGCTGGGCTGATACACTCTGCACCAATGCCTGTTGTGGCGGATTGTTTTCAAGAATCCCGATTCTCTTGTTCTTTAACTGGGAGACCTTGCTGATCTGCTGGGTGTTCATCATCATGTAGGCTGTACCAATCGGAATCATGCCGAGCACTTCGTAATCTGGCCCCACCATGCGCCTTTCCACATTGGGATGGTTGAACAGTTGCAGCAACATTCGCGCCACACGGTTATTTGAAATTAGGCCAATTCCGCCCGTACTGCCCATAAAACGGTTATAACGGTAAGTATTGAAATTTGAGGCAACCAGGCCCGAGCACTTGCCTTGGTCAAATGTCTGGATGGCCTCACTTTCATTGTTAAAGGTTTTAAATTTCAACTGGACCTGGCTTTGCTGTGCATACAGGCGAATATCCTGCAACCTGCGGCTAATATCCCCCTGAGTTCCCACAGGGTCAAATACACACCAGGTCTGTTCACCCGCCCAACTGTTTGTCGCAATTAATCCGAGAAGCATTGTATATATTATTTTTTTCATCGTTGACCTTTGCTCATTTTCCTGCAATCCATGTGCATAATCCAAGCCATCTGGAAGATACACTGACATCTAATGGCAATAAAAGCCATACCCCGAATCAAAACGCTTGCAGTTTAATCGAATTATTCTGGATTGCCATGTGCCGACAAGGCCGCCGCATAGTCATTAAAGCAAATCAAATGGTCAAATTTAAAATCCATTTCCATCAGTCTGGTGGCATAAATGCGTTTCCCTGTCTGCTGCTCAGAGAGCAGCCTCAAAGCAGGCAGGCCAAGCTGTTGTTGGAACCAGAGCAGGATTTCATGCATGGGTAAAGGCATGTTATTGGTGACGATATAGCTGGGTTGTGCATTCTTCATATCCACAAGTTGAGCCAAAAACCTTGCCAAATCATCAATATGAATACGGTTACTCAAGTGAATGGCTGGGGAGGTTGACGTTTGCTCAGCCATTCTTTGCAGACGGGCAACCGATGTCCCATAAATCCCTGTTGGACGGACGATGATGCTCTGCTGGGAATAATGCATCTGCCACAACAACTCCATTTTCCGTAACAGCTTGCCCTGCTCATCGGCAGGCTGGATCAAGGACTCATCATCAATCCTCTCCCCTGCATTTTCACCATACACACGGGTGGATGAAACAATAATGACACGCTGAACAGGGTGTGACTTTAATGCCTGAACAATCGGTTCAACACTGTCCACGTAGGTATGCTGGTAGGCCTCAATTCCCCCTTGTGAGGGCGCAAGCAGCACATAGACCACATCAATCGGAGCAAATACGGTCAGGTCGAGCTGGTGAATATCCTGTATCTCATGTGTCGCGTAACAATCTGTTTTTGCACTGCGACTAATTGTGCTAATGTGGTGACCTTGCTCAAATAAGTGTTTAGCAACACGTTGAGATGTTTTACCATAACCAATAAATAAAATATGCATACATATCCCTGACCAAAGATGAACTCAGTCCAGCAATTACAAGGCGTTGGTGCTGCCGCAGCGACCCTGCTAGAAAAGCTCCACATTTTTAGCACGGATGACCTGCTGTTTCATCTTCCGCGTGACTATGAAGATCGTAGCACGATTATTCCAATGAATCAGTTGGTGGTTGGGCGCAGTTACCTGCTTGAGGGTGAAGTCAGGTCAGTTGATTTTCCGCCTGGCAAAAAGAAGTCGCTTGCAGCATTGCTACAGGATGATTTTGGCAAGGTCACTTTACGTTTTTATCATATTTACAAGGGTCTGACTGACCGTATCAAGATTGGGCAACGCCTGCGGATTTTTGGCGAGGTTCGGGTCGGTGCACGCGGTCTGGAACTGTATCACCCTGAAATTCAGGTGATTCAGCAACATACCGCCTTACCCAAAACCCAGCTTACCGCAATCTACCCAAGTACCGAGGGCCTGACCCAGCCCAAACTACGGGAATATGTACGTCAGGCTTTACAGTACCATAGTGATGACCTGCCTGAACTGCTGCCTAAAAAATACAGTAACGGCTATGAGTTGAAAGAGGCCCTGCATTACATCCATGAACCGCCAACCGATGCCAATATGTTGCAGCTTAATCAGGGTTCCCATCCTGCACAGCAACGTCTGATTTTTGAGGAGCTGGTTGCCCATCAGGTCAGTTTGTTGACGCGCCGTGCCTATATCCGCCAGATTGCCGCCCCCCGTTTTAACAGCAGCAAGATTTTGGCAAAGCAATTACTGGATGGCCTGCCATTCCAGATGACCAATGCCCAGAAACGGGTTTCCAAGGAAATATTGCACGACCTCAAACAGGATCAGCCAATGTTGCGTCTGGTACAGGGTGATGTGGGGGCAGGTAAAACGCTGGTTGCCGCGGTCGCTGCCTGTCATGCGCTGGAAGCGGACTGGCAGGTGGCCTTGATGGCACCAACAGAAATTCTTGCCGAGCAGCACTACTTAAACTTTAAACGCTGGTTTGAACCGTTAGGCATTCAGGTGGCATGGCTATCAGGCAAGCAGAAAGGCAAGGCACGCGCCCAGGCCGAACAACAGATCAAGCAGGGTCATGCCCAGCTGATTGTGGGAACCCATGCTTTATTTCAGGACAATGTGGAGTTTTCCAAACTCGGTTTGGTGATTATTGATGAACAGCACCGTTTTGGGGTTGATCAACGGCTTGCCTTACGCAACAAAGGTGCAGACCAGTTCACACCCCATCAGTTGGTGATGACTGCAACCCCAATCCCCCGCACGCTGGCCATGAGTGCCTATGGTGATCTGGACACCTCCATGATTGATGAACTTCCACCAGGACGTACCCCCATCCAAACCGTGACCATTCCACTGGATCGGCGCGAAGAGGTTCTGCAACGTATTGCAAAAAATTGTCGTGAGGGTAAGCAGGCCTACTGGGTCTGCACGCTGGTTGAACAGTCTGAAACGCTGGATGCCCAGGCGGCCGAGGCCACCTATCAGGAATTTAAGCAACGTTTTCCTGAGCTCAATATTGGGCTGGTGCATGGCAAAATGAAAGCGGATGAAAAACAGACCGTTATGCAGGCCTTTAAGGACAATGAATTGCAACTGCTGATTGCCACCACAGTGATTGAGGTCGGCGTGGATGTACCCAATGCATCCATCATGGTGATTGAAAATGCAGAACGGCTGGGGCTGTCTCAACTGCATCAGCTCCGCGGTCGGGTGGGTCGTGGCGCAACTGCAAGTTTCTGCGCCCTGCTCTATAAAACCCCGTTGTCACAGAATGGACAGGAACGCCTTTCCATTTTACGGGAAAGCAATGACGGCTTTGTGATTGCTGAAAAGGACCTTGAAATTCGTGGCCCAGGTGAATTACTGGGTACCAAACAGACAGGTGAGATGGGCTTTCGCGTGGCCCGTTTAGAACGTGATGACCATTTGCTTAATCAGGCCCACTATGTGGCGGCACAAATCCTCAAGGATTACCCACAACATGCTGACGGCCTGCTCAAACGCTGGCTGCCTGAAGCACCAAGATACGCTTATGTTTAAATTACTTGGCACATCAGCCCAACAGGTTTTTGATTATTTCACTCCATGCAGCCTGTGTGACATTGGTGTAAAACAGCATTTCGGTGTCTGCCAAAGTTGCTGGCAACAACTGCCGTGGTTGAGACAGCACATTACCCGTAATCAGCAGCAGGTATTTGTTGCCTGCCATTATCAATATCCAATTGACCGCATGATTCAACAGTTTAAATATGAGCAAAAATTGCATCATCAACGTTTATTGAATGGCCTGCTGCTACAGCTCAAGCTTCCCAAAGTCCAGGCCATAGTGCCAATGCCAATTTCCACAGATCGCTTGGTAGAACGCGGTTTTAACCAGAGCCTACTATTGGCGAGAGTGCTGGCACATAACCTGAATGTTCCTGTCTGGCAGCCTGTACAACGTCTGGCACAACACTCACAAAAAGGCTTTTCACGTCTAGAGAGATTGGAAGATATTGAGCAGCAATTTATTGCCGACCCATCAGGAAAAGTCCGCTATCGAAAGGTGCTGATTGTGGATGATGTGGTGACTACAGGAAGTTCCATTACCGCCTTGTCGAAAGTGCTGGAACAGCTCGGCTGCCAACAGATCCATAGTGTATGTTTGGCAGCCGCACAACATCGCGAGTCTAGCTTACAAGGTTTTGCTGACACCATGGAATCACCACCTCTTTAGTCAGTGGTGCCAATACTGTGGACTGATCATCCAAATTGATCCACTTCATCTCAGCAATTTCAGCCGCAATTTGTGGAACCTGCTTTAATTCAACTGAATAAACATAGCTCACCAGAACATGATCCGGTTCATTTGCCGCCGCGGTTTCAAACTGTCCAATAAACTGTTTAATCTTACATTCACAGCCAATCTCCTCCAAAATCTCACGCTGGATGGTCAGTTCAGGTGCTTCGTTCAGTTCCAGTTTTCCACCCACCTGCATAAACGCCTGCGTATTCTGTTTACGCACTAAAAGCAGTTGATTCTGCTCATTTAAAATGACAGCGGCAGCCACAGTAATCGTTTTCAATACCCTTTCCTCACACTTAAATTTCAACTGATGCATTCATTACAATCGAACTAAAGAACCATAGATTCGGTATTGTCCTGCTCAGCCATGACTCATCTGGACAACGATAATTCTTTAGATCAATAGGACCGTAATTTGGCAGCCTCACACAGAAAACATATATAGGGTCTGTTGAAATTTCACAGATGCTTGCGACAGAGGACATTTTTTAGACGATACAAGGCATGTTTTGCGAAACTTAGTGACTCTAAGTGAGCAAGACATAACGCAGTAGCGGCAAAAAATGTCCCTGTCCCGTAGGGTTATGGCTAAAACTTCCCTAAACTGCGTTATGAAACTTGACAAGGGGGTCGCCATTGCCTGCGTTTCATGCCTTGTTTATGTCGTTTTAGCCGATAACTCAAGGCATGGCTGAAATGTCAACAGACCCTAGATTTCATACAATTAAAACCGTTTTATATAACTGTCATGCTGCTAAAGTAGACTATGTAACAAGATTTTTAACAAAATAACGTTTAGGCAAGTGTTTTTCAGCCGATCCTTGTCTAAAATACACGCTGACTTTCTATGAAAGCAGAAAGTCTGATATTGACTGCGCAAGGAAAAAAGACATGCTTGAAGCCTTTTATGCCACAGAGCGCGGTAGTCTAGAAGATGCAACCATCAACGGCAGCTTTGATCTGCACCCTGAACTGGTGTGGATTGACCTCATCGCCCCCTCGCAGGAAGAACAACAATGGGTGCTGGATGCCTATGACCGTAACCTGCCCACCTTAAAGTCACTTGAAGACATTTCCTCATCGGCGCGATTTTACCGTGATGACGATGGTATTTTACATATCAGCACCTATTTTTTAACAAAGAATAAAAACTATCAGGTGGATGGAGATGCGGAAGAATCATCCCACATGCTGGCAATGGTGCAAACGGTTGCGTTCATTTTGCATAAAGACCGCCTGTTTACCCTGCGTGGTGAAAAGCTGGTGGCGTTCCGTGCGTTCCGTGCGCGTGCGCGGCGCAATGACTATGACATGGACTATAAAGATCCGACCTGGATTTTATTGGGCCTGCTTGAGGCAAAGCTGGATGAACTTGCGGATATCCTCGAAGATATCCACAAAGACTTGGAAAGATACTCAACCGAAGTGTTGAATAACCATCACCGTGAAAAGGTACTGGATCTGGATGACATGATTACGCGTCTGGCACAGCAGGAAGACATGCTCGGAAAAGCCCAGCTGTGTTTGATTGACCTACGTCGGGTACTGACCTTTTTATCTCGTCCACGTGCCTTGGGCAGTCATATTTATGATGCCGATATTCGCGAGTTAAGTGAGGATGTTCGCTCGCTGGTTGAACATGACGCTTTCCTGTTCCAGAAAGTACGCTTCTTGCTGGATACCACCTCTGGGTTCATTAACACCGAACAGAACGACACGATTCGTCGATTCTCGATTTTACCCAGTATGCTTGCCCCTCCGATGCTGATCGCCAGTATTTATGGTATGAACACTGACGTGCTTCCCTTTGCACATGGCAATCTCAGTTTCTGGATAGTCACAGGTATTCTGATGGCATTTCTGGTGTTGCCGATGGTGTATTTCCGCTGGAAAAAATGGATTTAATAAAAAAGCACCTGACGGTGCTTTTTTATTTCGACAAGATTTTGATCAAATTAACTTCAAGTCATCCTGTAGATGGCTGGCCTGGATGATTTTCAGCATCTTCTCAGAGACATTTTTAAAATGCAGGCCTTTGTTCTCAGGTGTTTGGCGCAACCATTGCACCAATACCGCCAAAGACAAGGTATTACCATTTTCAAGCTGAGCCAAATCAACAACCAAGGGGAAAGCCTTGTGCTGTTGAATATGCTTTAATCCAGCCTGATAAACCTGTTCCGCATTTTCAAAGTTAATCGTCTTGGAAACAACTAACTGCTGGTCAATATACTGAATCACCCGTCACCACCTTATTTTTTGCTTACGGCAGCATCTGCATCTGGTTTAAAGGTTGCAATCGCTTTATTGATATCACCACCATTACGCTGAACAGTTGCCGCAAACTGGTTACGGAACTGTAAACCAAGGTCAATACCAGACACATTGATATTACGTACTTTCCACTGATCACCCTTGTCGGTTAACTGGAACGACACAGGAATCTTTTCACCATTGTGCAGGAAATCCAGCGTCACCACAGGGTTTTTACTGTTCGACGCTTTATAAGGACGCATGGTGTAGCTTTCGTTGGTGTATTTCGCGAAAGCACCACCATAGTTTTCGATGATTACTTCACGGAAGTTTTTCTCAAACTGGGCGCGCTGTGCAGCATTGGTATATTGGTTATTGGCATAAGTACCCAACACAATACGTGTAAACGCCTGTGAATCTACATATGGGTCAAGATTTTGACGAATAATCGTTCTTACCAAAGCTGGGTTATTCTGTAATTTCGCATTATCTGCCTTTAAACGGGTAATCAGCCCATCAGCGACACGCTTGACAAAATCAGGTGGAGTTTCTGTTGGCGCTGCAAATGCTGTGGTTGCAAGCATAGCCGATAATACGCTTGCTGTTAGCGTTTGTTTCAATAATGTGTTCACGGACAATCTCCTAACCTAAATTACTCAGCGAAAGATGGTTCTGCTTCAGCGGCGGCTGGCTGCGAAGTTGAACCCTCTGTTGCGGTTGAACCAGTTGTGGCTTTACCAGCACCACCTGTAATAAATTTGCTAATTAAATCTTCTAAATCCATTGTACCCTGGGTATTTGAAACCACGTCACCACGTTTAAGGTAGTTCACACCACCACCTGGCACCACTTTCAAATATTTCTCACCCAGAAGACCATTGGTTGCAACCATAATATAAGCATCCTCATCCAGACTGGTGATGGAGGTCATGTTGCGGATGAGTTGCTGTTCCATTTCTTTTTGTTTCGCGACATCGGCCTGCTCATAGTCAGCGCTGTAGCGCAATTCTTCAAGTGCGTTCTTCTGCACTTCTTTTAATTGCTCTGCATTAAAGCTGGTCAACTTACCATCAAGGTCAAATTTGACTGTTGCCAGACGTGACACTGGATCAAGGGTAATGGATTCTACACGGCCAATGGTGACACCACTCATGGTGACTTTGGCGCGTGGTTTTAAACCATTCACATTATCAAACTGCGCTGTCATGCTGTAGCTGTCACGTAAATTGGTACCAACTAAGCCACTGACCTTCATCGCAAGAAAAAATAGAGCGATACCGAAGATAATGACAAAAATACCTACGGCCAGCTCACTAGTACGTGATTTCATTAAATCCCTCCGAACATGACCGCAGTCAACACGAAATCAAAACCTAATACACAAAGTGAAGAATATACGACCGTTCTGGTCATTGCAGTCGCGATACCTTCAGGTGTCGGGTCACAGGCATAGCCCTGATAGACCGCTACCCATGTACAAATCAGGGCAAATACAATGCTTTTAATAATGGTGCCATTGAAAATGTCATGCCAGAACTGCACGCTGCTTTGCATGCCACTCCAGAATGAACCTTCATCAGCACCCAAGAAATCAACACCCACCATCTTGCCGCCAATAATGCCAATGGTTGCAAAAATCACGGTGAGCATTGGCAAGCTGACAATCCCTGCCCATAAACGTGGGGAAACAATTTGACGAAGTGGATCAACCCCAATCATTTCCATACTGGCAAGCTGTTCACTCTGCTTCATGGAACCAATTTCAGCGGTCAGTGCTGAACCTGCACGGCCTGCGAACAGCAAAGCAGCCACCACAGATGCCAGTTCACGCAGTAATGTCAGTGAAATTGCTGTACCCAGCATCGCCTCACTGCCAAAGGTGACCAGAATGCTATACATCTGCAAGCCAAGAACAGCGCCAATAAACAAGCCTGAAACTGCGATAATCAGCAGGGACATCACCCCAACACGATACATCTGGTACACAAAACGCTGAAAGCCACCTTTAGATGGCATGGAAAATAAAACTTGCAGGAGCATCAGTGCCGCAGCACCAATTCCCTTTATTCGCTCAATAACGAGTCTACCTAGCCAGGCAATCGCATTCATGGACGAACCTCGTTATCTAAATATGCTTGGTGAGTAAATTGATATTCCACAGGTCCCTCAACCGAACCTGTTAAAAACTGGCGCACAAATGGCGATGCGTGATTTTTTAATTGTTCAGGTGAACCTTCACCCTGAATTTTGCCTTCCGCCACCACATAAATATAGTCAGCAATCGATAATGTCTCTGAGACATCATGTGAGACAACAATGGTTGTTAAATCCAACGCTTCACGCAGGGAACGGATTAAACGGGTAAGCACTCCCATCACAATCGGGTCCTGTCCTGCGAACGGCTCATCATACATGATCAGTTCAGGATCAAGTGCAATGGCACGTGCCAAGGCCACACGGCGGTTCATACCACCCGAAAGCTCAGTTGGCATCAACTGCTCAGCACCACGTAAACCAACTGATTCAAGTTTTAATGCCACCAGTTCTGCGATGAGGTGTTCTGGCAATTTGGTATGTGCACGAATCGGGAATGCCACATTTTCATACACTGACATATCGGTAAACAGCGCACCACTCTGGAATAACATACCCATACGGGCACGCGCAGCAAACAACTCATTGCGTGACATGGATGCAATATTTTTACCATCCAGTAAAACTTCGCCCTGATCGGGACTTAGTTGTCCGCCAATCAAACGCAATAGAGTGGTCTTACCTGTACCTGATGGTCCCATAATGGCAGTAATTTGACCACGTCGAATTTTAAGGCTGATATCGTCATAAATGACGCGTTCTCCTCGATTAAAGCTCAGGTTTTTAACTTCAATTAGGGCTTCGCTATCGAGAGGAGATTTGTTATTCATAATGGCATTCATTCCTGCACTTTTTATGCACGCATACTATACACTGAAAGATTAAATCGTTGTTTTTATTTTGATAAGCGACGTATGAAGATTATTAATTTATGTAGTTATTTTTTGAGACGACCTGACTGGTGGTTTGGCTGGAATTGACATTTAGGGAATCGGCGTGATTGGCATCAAAAAGTGCATAGGCGAAAAACAGACCATTACACAGCATCAAAATGACAAAAAGGCATGGCAGTCCATCATTGCATATGAAAGACCACATTTGACTCAAAAGACTTTTGTTTTGATTAACCCTTTTCATTTCTTATACAAAATTTGAATTAGCACACATTTTAACAATTTTACCTGACTAATCCCAAATAAAAAAGCCAGTTTTACAACTGGCTTAGTTTTTTCATCGGTTTTTATCGATTAAAAGTCATTTTTGCGACGACGGTCACCACCGAAAGTTTCCTCACGAGTGCCGCGCGCTGGACGATCTTCACCACCAAACTTACGTTTTGGACGATCATCGCCAAAACTGCGCTTTGGACGGTCATCACCGAAACTACGTTTTGGACGGTCACCGAAACCGCCCTCGCGTTGTGGACGATCACCAAAATCGCGCTTTGGACGGTCACCGAAGCCACCCTCACGTTGTGGACGATCACCAAAATCACGTTTTGGACGGTCACCGAAGCCACCCTCACGACGTGGTTTATAGTCTACGCGATTGCCACGGTTGTCATCATTCGCGTCAAAACGTGGCTTATCATTGAAACCACCCTCACGACGTGGACGATCAGAATTGAACTCACGACGTGGACGGTCTTCACCACCAAAACTACGCTTTGGACGATCATCAAAACCACCCTCACGACGTGGGCGATCAGAATTAAACTCGCGACGTGGACGGTCTTCAAAGCCACCCTCACGACGTGGGCGATCTGAATTGAATTCGCGACGTGGACGGTCTTCACCACCAAACGCTGGACGCTCACCACGAGGTTTATCATCAAAGCTACGACGTGGACGATCATCACCGCCTTCACGACGTTTGAAGTTACTTTCACCTTCAAAACGACGACCACCGCCGAAACCACCACGGCCACGACCGCCACCATCACGGCCACCGCCATTACCACCGCGGCCACGACCACCACCATCACGACCTGAACGTGCAGGAGGTGGAGATGGCTCTAGACCTTCGATTTCAGATACATTTAAACGCGCATCTAAATAATCTTCCAAGGCACGAATTTTGCCGCGTTCACGGTAAGTCGCCAAGGTAATCGCCTGACCTGAACGGCCCGCACGGCCTGTACGGCCAATACGGTGTACATAGTCTTCATTCTTCATTGGCAAGCCGAAGTTAATCACGTGAGAAATGGTTGGTACATCTAAACCACGTGCTGCAACGTCAGTTGCCACCAGAATTTTTGCACGACCTTCACGGATGCTGCGTAAACGACGGTTACGAACGGTTTGTGGCATCGCACCATGTAGCGCAACAACCGAGTGACCTGCTTCAGCCAATTCTTCAGCCAGCATGTCGGTATCTTCTTGCGTGCTTGCAAAAACAACCGCCTGATCAACTGATTCGTCAGACAACCAGTGAGTCAGCAATTTTTTCTTGTGCTCAAAACCATCTGTCCAATGCAATGTTTGAGTTACATCGGTATTGGTACTATGGCCTGTCTCAATCGCAATACGCTCAGGATCGTTCATCATGCGTTCTGCTAAACGGATAATACGGTCCGCAAATGTTGCAGAGAACATGAGTGTTTGATTACGGTTTGCAGCCAGATCACTGATCGCTTCCAAATCTTCAGAGAAGCCAAGGTCTAACATACGGTCAGCTTCGTCAACGATCAATGATTCAACTTTATCAAGTTTCAACTGACGACGATTAACCAAGTCAAGTAAACGGCCTGGGGTTGCAACAATGACTTGTGCACCTTTAAGCTGTTGAATTTGCTTACCAAAAGGCATACCACCCATGATTGCGGCAATACGAACACCTTTCATGTGACGTACAAATGCAATCGCGTCCTGGCTAACCTGTTGAGCCAATTCACGTGTCGGGCATAAAACCAAGATGCTTGGTTGAGTCACTGCTTTCATGCGCTCTTTAAATGGCACAAAAGTTTCCTGACCCGCTAAAGCATTTAATGTAGGGAGTAGGAATGCGGCTGTTTTACCAGAACCAGTCTGGCTTGAAACTAATAAATCTTTACCTGCTAAAGCAGCTGGAATCGCTTGTTCCTGTACAGGTGTCGGGCTAGTAAAGCCTAAACCTTCAAGTGCTTGTTGTAGGGTTTCATGTAAGGAAAATTCGGCAAAAGTTTTGCTCATAGAGAGTTTCACCCTAATGGGTGCTCCATTTTAATAAATACAAAAAATAGACATCGGCAACAAGCGGCAAAGCGACTCAAGCTGAATATAAGTACAATTCAGTGGCAATCCGAATAACGACGATGTGGACTAAACGCACGCTTGATTACTGCCTCAACCTGAAGAATCGCTAAGCGATTTGGGCGCAAGATGTGGTCCTCTCTATGGACAGCGTGCGCTAATATGAATAGAACTGAATGTTCAGGTAATGAACTGGAATTTAAGTGCGTGGGCGGATTATAGCAGAATAATTTTAAAAGTCACCTTTTTTAATAGGTTTTTTCTATTCGATCACTTTTATTCTTTGTATATTAATTACAACTCAAGAAAAAATTAAGGATTATTGACTACTTGAGTAAATATCTTCTCTATATCTAAAGATTGATCACTTAATATATCTTTAATCGCCTTTCCCAAACATTTCACAGTCATTTCTTTAAGGATAAGCATATCTACACACCCAAAATAGGAACCAAAAGCAGACTCACCCATTCTATTATCTTTAGTCATTAAATATTGAATATTTGCTAATGTGAAAGCACTTCCAGAAAATGTCTTACTATTAACAGTTAACCAAAAATCAATATTTTGCTCTTCAATTTTATCCACCTGTATCTCATGATGGGTTTCTATATAAAACTGCTCATCCTCATAAATGATCTTCACAACTTATCCTTATTCGAAAATAAAAAAACCCTCAAATATTGAGGGCTTTTTTAGAGTTCAGCAAATTATTTTGCAGCATCGCCCCAAGCAGGAACAACTGTTTGCATCAAGGGTTTTAACATTTTCAATGAGCAAGCAAGTACTTGACCATTATCAAATGATTCATTACCACCACGAGCATCCACAACGACACCGCCCGCTTCTTTCACAATTAACTCACCCGCAGCAATATCCCACGGTTTTAAGCCAAGCTCAAAGAAACCATCAAAACGACCTGCGGCTACATAAGCCAAGTCTAGCGCAGCAGAACCACCACGGCGGATTTGCGCGCCTGATTTGGTTACAGCCAATAATGAAGCGAAATGCTGTTCTGCATAAGAAACAATTTCACCATTACGTTTTGCACGGTAAGGATGACCAACTGCAAGGAAAGTATTTTCCAAAGAATCTTTGACATTGACACGAATACGGCGCTGGTTCATCACTGCACCACGGCCACGGCTGGCAGAGAACAATTCATCACGCACAGGATCATAGATCACACCGTGTTGAGTTACGCCCTTGTGTTGTACTGCAATTGAGATACAGAAATGTGGAAAACCATGAATAAAGTTTTGTGTGCCATCCAAGGGATCAATCACCCAGCACCAGTCTGCATCGTGACCTTTACCTTCCTGCATACCAAACTCTTCACCAAGGAAGCTGTGGTTTTTATAGCTTTTACGGAGGGTATCAATGGTAAGTTGCTCAATGTAACGGTCAACACGCGTTACTGGACCATCAATGCCTTTTTCTTCAACTTGTAAATCGAGTTTATGACGATTTTGATGTGCCTTTAAAAGCTCTTGACCAACTGTTTGAGCCGCACGCGCAGCCATAACCACCATAGGTTCCATTGAACACCCACTACAAATTTGAAGACTTTGACAAAGAATAATGCATAAAAGCGCTCATATTCTATCAAATATAAGCGCTTTTAGGGAATAAATGTTGCGAAAAATTATTTCCACATTCACATGGTTTGTTGATTAAAACCATGCCTTTTGAATTGAGGCTGAAATACCCTGACTATCCAGACCACAGTCCGCCAGCATTTGCTGGTGTGTTGCCTGATGTAAAAAGGCATCTGGCAAACCAAGGTTCAAGATGGCTTTCACAATTTTCGCCTGCGCCAGAAATTCATTCACCGCACTGCCCGCACCCGCCATCACTGCATGTTCTTCCACCGTAACAAAAAAGTCGGTCTTTTCAGCAAGCTTACGAATGATTTGTTCATCCAGTGGTTTCACAAAACGCATGTTCACCACACGCACACCAACTGCATATTGATTGGCAAACTGCGCTGCGGCATCAACTGAAGCTGCCACACGGCTACCAAAGGCGAGAATACTGATCTGTTGATCCGCATCCTGATTAAATTCAGCAACGATTTCAGCTTTACCAATCTCCAAAGCAGTCATCTGTTGTTGAATTTCAACACCTGTTCCTACACCTCTTGGATAGCGTACTGCTGTTGGTCCTTTATAGTGATAGGCGGTATGCAGCATTTGACGGCATTCATTTTCATCTTTTGGCGCCATGATCACCATGTTTGGAACGGTACGCATATAGGCATAATCATACGCACCCGCATGGGTTGGGCCATCCTCACCAACCAGACCAGCACGGTCAATACCGAAAGTCACATCCAGATTCTGCAACGCAACATCATGGATCAACTGGTCATAGCCACGCTGTAAAAATGTGGAGTAAATTGCCACCACAGGCTTTAAACCTTCGCAAGCCATGCCTGCTGCCAGTGTCACCGCATGCTGCTCTGCAATTGCTACATCAAAGAAGCGTTCAGGATATTGCTGTGCGAATTGCACCATGCCTGAACCTTCGCACATGGCTGGGGTAATCGCCAGTAAACGATCATCCTGCGCTGCTTCATCACAGAGCCATTGCCCAAACACATCCGAATATTTTGGCGCTGCTTTTGAAGAAGAAGTTTTCGTTGGCGCACAAGCTACGGGCGCAATTTTGGTAATGGCATGATAGGTAATTGGGTCTGCTTCCGCAGGGGCAAAGCCCTTGCCTTTTTTGGTATAGACATGCACCAGACGTGGACCCTTACGTTTTTTCAGGGCATGGAAAACCTGTACCAACTGCTCCACGTCATGACCATCAAACGGCCCAAAATAATCGAAACCAATCGCTTTAAACAGGTTATCTGCCGCATTTGTCGCCGACTGGTGCAGACGTGAGTTATAGGTCCATTTTGGATGTGGCTGAACATAGGCTTCACCCTGTTCATTGACATTAATCAACTGACCTGTTTCCCAAATCGCCGCCAAGTGCTTGGCAAAGCCGCCTGTACTGCACGAGATCGACATATCATTGTCATTCAGTACCACGATCAGGTCGGCATCATGGGCAACCGCATCATTCATGGCTTCAAAGGCCATACCTGCGGTCATTGCACCATCACCTACAATGGCAACCACATCACATGGGTCTTTTTGGTAGCGACGCGCAAGTGCCATACCAAGACCAGCAGAAATTGCTGTTGATGAATGCCCTACCCCAAAGGTATCAAACTCGGATTCTTCACGGGCAGGAAATGCAGCCAAACCATCTTTGGCACGAATCGTGGTGATTCTGTCACGACGACCCGTCAACACCTTGTGTGGATAAGCCTGATGACCCACGTCCCAAACCAGACGATCCTGGGGTGTATTAAAGCAATAATGCAGGGCAACCGTCAGTTCAACGACCCCCAGATTTGCACCAAAATGGCCACCGCTTTGTCCCGCCGCATACAGAATATATTGACGCAACTCATCCGCCACTTGTGGGAGCAGGCCTTGTTCGAGCTGACGTAACTGTTGTGGATGATCAATTCCATCTAACAATGGCGTAACAGGACGTTGAGTTGGAATTTCGGTATACAACATAATGTGGCGAAGCCTTTTTAAGCCTGGCAAATCCGAAGCTGGGTTAAATGGGGGCAATCATACAATTAAATATGATCTACCTTCAATCAGCCACATGGGCGAATGATGTCGTGCTAAACATTCTCATGCCAGTCTCAGGGACTGGCTGGCAGATTATCCTGAATTATGTCACTGTTTATCAACCATTATTGTGTGCTTTGTATGAAAAAGAAAAACTTATGTGAAAAATCAGAAATTCCAATTCACGCAATCTTCACACATTAAGCTATACTTTGACTGTTTTTTATTATCATAGTGAGCGTTCTGTGCCAATTGAATTTGTTGCAACATCAAGGCTACCAACCGCTTTTGGTGACTTCAATATTTCCGTGTTTCAAGACCCAGCAACGGGCGAAGAGCATGTGGCGCTTTCCAAAGGACTAGAAACTGCACCAAATCAGCCCGTACTCGTGCGTATCCATTCTGAATGTTTGACTGGTGATGCCTTTGCCTCATTGAAGTGCGACTGTGGACCTCAACTGCAAGCCACACAACGGCTGATCAATGAGGCGGGTCAGGGTGTGATTTTATATTTGCGTCAGGAAGGCCGTGGGATTGGCCTGACCAATAAAATTCGTGCCTATGCCCTACAGGATCAGGGACACGATACGGTCGATGCCAACCTGCTGTTGAACTTGCCTGCCGATGCCCGCCGTTACGATATGTGCAGCATTATGCTGGATTATCTGCAAGTCAAAGAAGTGAAGTTGATCACCAACAATCCTTTAAAATTAAAGGCATTGACTGATCTAGGCATTAATGTAGTGGAGCGTGTTCCACTTACAGTAGGTCGTAATCCATTCAATGAGCATTATTTAAAAACCAAACGTGAACGGATGGATCACCTATATAAAAAAGATGACTTCTGATTCATTTTTTCAAAATGTTTAAAAATAAGGCAATTAAGGGATTTTTATGGTAAAAGGCAAAAATCCCTTACTTTTTTTATGGATTTTATGTTTTGATATAAGCAATTCCTAGATCACTTTAAGAGGATCATCATGCAGCATCCAACTTCAGTTGATATTCAACGTGTTCGTGAGTTTTTACTCGACCTACAGGCACGGATTTGTGCAGGACTAGAGCAGCAGGAACATGCAGGCGGTGGAACCGCTGAATTTATCATTGATGATTGGCAACGAACCGAAGGCGGCGGTGGCCGCTCCCGTGTTCTGCAAAATGGTGAAGTGATTGAAAAAGGTGGGGTCATGTTCTCCCACATCAATATCAGCAAGCTGCCTGCTTCCGCAACTGAACGCCATCCGCAGATTGCGGGCGCAAAGGCTCAGGCTTTGGGTGTGTCGCTGGTGATTCACCCTAAAAACCCGAATATTCCAACCTCCCATGCCAATGTCCGTTTATTTGTGGCTGAACCTGAAAGTCAAGACCCTGTGTGGTGGTTCGGCGGTGGTTTTGACTTAACCCCGTTCTATCCCGATGATCAGGATATTTTAGACTGGCATCAAACTGCCTATGACTTATGTCAGCCATTTGGTGAACATGTTTATGCCGAGCATAAACAATGGTGTGATGATTATTTCTATTTAAAACACCGTGATGAACAGCGTGGCGTGGGTGGTTTGTTCTTTGATGATCTCAATCAATGGGATTTTGAAACCTGTTTTCAATATATGCAGGCTGTTGGTAATGGTTATTTAGCAGCAATCCTGCCAATTTTTGAAAAGCATCGTGAGCAGCCATATACCGAAGCTCAGCGTGAGTTCCAGTTGTATCGTCGTGGTCGTTATGTTGAATATAACTTGGTGTATGACCGTGGCACCTTGTTTGGTTTACAAACAGGTGGACGGATTGAATCCATTTTAGTGAGTTTACCGAATCTTGCAGGCTGGTCGTATCGTCCTGAATGGGATGAAAACTCGCCTGAAAAACGTCTCACTGATTATTATTTAAAACCAAGAGACTGGTTGGGTTTAGAGAAATAAAATAAAGAAAAGCCCCATTACACTGGACAATGGGGCTTTTGATAAAAATTTAATTTGCTATCGCCAATTTCATTAAGGCTTTAAGTTGTTGTCGCTCAGTTGCACTGGCTTCTTGCACAGGACTTCTGGGTTTACCCACCGCAAAGCCCAATTCATTTAGACCTGCTTTAACCGTTTTAGGCAAACCGTACTGCACCACAAAACGCAATAATGGCAATTGGCGATAAAATAATGCTTTCGCCTGCACCAAATCAGCATCCTGAACTGCCTGATACAATTGACTTGGCAAATTACCCAATAAATTTGGTGCAACCGTACACCAACCACTTGCGCCTGCACAAAACGCTTCCAGTGCCAATGGGTTACAACCATTATAAAATGGTAGCTGTCCATTGCTGAGTTCATGGAACTTGTGCATACGCTGAATATCGCCTGTGCTGTCTTTTACCATGCAAATATTGTCGATATTCTGGAACATCTTCACGATCAGTTCAGGACTCATATCAATGCCACTGGTGGCAGGATTGTTATACACCATGATCGGTAATTTGGTGGATGCCGCAATCTGTTGATAATATTCATAGACTTCCTGATCAGTCAGTTTCCAATACGACACAGGAATCACCATAATCACATCCGCACCCAATTCTTCAGCTTTTTTAGCTTTTTGAATCGCCATTGCAGTGGTCAATTCCGAAATCCCCAAAATCACAGGTACACGATGATTCACCACTTCAATACTTTTTTGTGCGACTTGTTGCCATTCTTGCCAAGATAAATAGGCACTTTCCCCTGCACTCCCTAATGGTGCAATTGCATCACACTGATTTTCCAATAAGGCATTTAAGCTAATGCTCAGTGCATCAAAATCGACTTCCTGACCATCCGCTTTAAATGGTGTAATGGGATAGGCAATAATACCGTTTAGTTTCATACTGACCTCCTAGATACAATCCTGATGTTTTTTCAATGCCTTACGCGCGTAATAAGCAAAATTAACCTTGTTACGTTTATCGGTGGATACCCAGTCGTGGGCTTCTTTTGCCAACTCATGGGGAATGGGTTGAATCTGTCCTGCGGACATGGCAAGCAATTGCAAACGTGCAGCACGCTCAATCAAAATGGCCAAGTTACAGGCTTCTTCAATGGTTTTGCCTGTGACCAGTTGCCCATGATGGGAGAGCAGAACTGCTCGGTTATTTCCCAAAGCATTGGAGATTAGAATCCCCTCTTCATTACCCACAGGTACACCTGGCCATTCACCAACAAAAGAACAGTCCCCATACAATGCACAGGTGTCCATTTGGGCAATCATCAGGGGCACACGCAACATTGACAAAGCCGCGACATGGGTAGGATGGGTATGGATAATGCAGTTCACCTCTGGATGCTGTTTATAAATCCATGTGTGAAAACGGTTGGCTGGATTCGCCATGCCCTGACCATTTAAAGGTTTAAGGTCTTGATCAACCTCCAACAGGTTTGTTGCGGTAATTTCATCAAAACCGAGTCCAAAACGCTGGGTAATAAAAGTATTGCCTTTGGCTGTGCGGCTGGTAATTTGCCCAGCCAAACCTGAATCATGTCCATGATCAAATAAAATGCGGCAGGTCAACGCCAGTTTTTGCTGTTCGGTATATTCCACATCCTGAAAAAGCTGCTGCATACTTTGCTGTGCGTTGTGCATCAACTGCTGTTTATCAAGTAATGCTGTCTCCATAAATCCTCCTATTCAGTTGATTTGTAGATGGGACATATGCAGAATAGAAAGTCTGTGGATGGTTTAAAATATCCAGTTTTTAAAACTTATATGGTCCAGCAAATGATGGTTCAGAAAATCGGGCAACAGTCATGGAAATTTCGGCTACACCTTGAAGATCGTGAAGAAAAGACCCTTTTTCTCAAGTTGGCGAATCAGATTATTCAGGATATTTTATCGGGACGGTTAGCTTCAGGAACACGGCTGGCAGGCTCTCGGACTTTAGCCAATGAATTAAAAATTAATCGTAAAACGGTACAATCCGTCTATGAGGATTTAGAGGCACAAGGCTGGCTGGTTTCCAAAGCTCGACAAGGCACTTTTGTTTCAGCGCATCTTCCAGACTTAAAATACAAAGACCAGCCCAAAGCCAGGCCTATCTCACAGACAATAGATATACCCCGCCCAGCACATCTTATTCAGAATGATGGTGTGCCCGACACCCGTTTAATTCCCTATGAATTATTTTCTCGTGCCTATCGCCATGCCCTGATCAAGGTCACCCGTCATCAGAGTATGGGCTACGGTGATCCGCAAGGTAGCATCGAGTTACGGCAAGCCTTACAGCAGATGTTGGCAATGGAACGTTTTATCCAAAGTTCAATTGAACATATTTGTGTGGTTCGGGGTAGCCAAATGGGTATTTTTCTGGCTTCAAGGGTGTTGGCTCAATCCAAAGCCCAGCGTCATGTGGTTGTGGTGGAACAATGGGCTTATCCACCTGCAATTGACACATTTTTATCGCATGGTTATCAGGTTGTACGGGTGCGTTTGGATCAGTATGGTTTAGATACGGATCATTTAACCGAAATTTTATCTACCTATCAGGTCGCTGCGATCTATACCACACCGCATCACCAATATCCCACCACAGTTTCCATGTCGATGCAACGGCGTTTAAAACTATTGGAACTCTCCAAAAGTTTTGATTTTTATATTATTGAAGATGACTATGACCATGAGTTCCATTATGACAGCCGCCCCATTCCCCCCTTAATCAGCTTACCTCATGCCGATAAGGTGATTCATATTGGCTCACTGTCCAAAGTGTTTGCGCCAAGTTTAAGGGTCGGGTACGTTGTCGCAAATCCTCATATTGTCCAAGCCATGAATCAGGATATTTTACTCATTGATAAACAAGGCAATGCGATTACAGAACTGGCCATTGCTGAACTGATGCAGCAAGGTGAAATTAAAAGGCATATCCGCAAGATGCGGAAAATCTACCAAAGCCGTCGAGATTTTGCGGTAATGACCTTTCAGCAGATTTTTCAGGATAATGTTGAAATTGCGACACCTGCGGGAGGAATGGCATTATGGGTGAAATTTAATTTTCCTTTTCAAACTCAGTATATAGAACCATTAAAACAGTTAAACATTCATTCAGAATTTGACTTTGGTTCAGATTTAACGATTGAGAACCCACATTTTTATATCCGTTTTGGTTTTGCAGCCTCGTCAGAGCTGGAAATCGAACAGGTAATTCAACATTTATTTCAGGCAATGGTCTCTAACATAGATCAATAGATTTAAAAGAAAAGGCCAAAATCCCAAGACCCTAGCCTGATTAAATTTTATTTCAATGCCATCCGATACTCAATAATTCCAGGCTTTTCAGCAATCCAGTCATAGAGTTTTTGTGCGGTATGATTGGTTTCCTGTGTATGCCAATATAGGCGGTCACACTGCTGTAAAATGGCTTGCTGCTGAACATATTCAATTAAATGCTTGCCAATATGCTGCCCCCGCACCTCTGGTGAAACAAATAAATCCTCTAAATAACAATAATTTTGCTCAGCCCAAGTTGAACGGTGAATGACATAATGTACAAACCCCAACACCTGTTCACCTCGTTTGGCAACGGCGCAATAAACGGGTTCAGCTTCATCAAAAAAGCGTTGCCATGTGGTTTG
Organism: Acinetobacter sp. GD03645; assembly: GCF_029845285.1. Classification (NCBI taxonomy): domain Bacteria; kingdom Pseudomonadati; phylum Pseudomonadota; class Gammaproteobacteria; order Moraxellales; family Moraxellaceae; genus Acinetobacter; species Acinetobacter sp. GD03645. The sequence continues at coordinate 63,326 of NZ_JAOCLL010000002.1, forward strand.
TGTGGTGGAACTGGCAAGTGCCACTTTATAAAAATTCTGATACGCCAGCCAATATGGTATCCACTGCTGATAATCCTGTTGCTGGACAGGGATAACCTGTATTTCCTGAGTCTGCATCCTGACACTCCGTCATCTTTCGTTATGGAAGATCAAAGTGTAGTGTTGAGAGTGGTATCATCATAAGATACAGTTATTGTAATTTTTAAAGTACCAGTTGATTATGGCGATTTCATCCTCTGCCTATTTTCCACACTTGATTTTACCAAAAGGTTCCATCAGGGATGGGTTATATGAGGTGCTCAGGGATGCCATTTTAGATGGTCGTTTATGTGCTGGCACAAAACTGCCCTCAAGCCGAGTTTTGGCAGAAATGATGTCCATTTCCCGTAATTCCGTATTATCGGCTTTGGACCGACTACTGGATGAGGGTTATTTATTGACCAAACCAAGCTCAGGAACCTATGTGTCAGAAACCATTCCTGACCAGTTGATCCAAGCGCAAACCCAACAGTATCTTCATCTATCAACCAAAACTGAAACGCTGAATGTAAATCCCCACCTTGCCCAACATTTAGCTTGCTGGCAAAAACAACAGTTACCACAAGGTAAACGCACCTTTCATGTTGGCGTGGGTTGCGTGGATTTATTTCCACATCAACTTTGGGGAAAACTACTTGGGCGAGCATGGCGGCAATCCTATCATCAGATTGGACAGGCCCATGATTCAAAAGGCTACCTGCCTTTAAGACAGGCCATTTGCCAATATGTACGCTCTACACGTGGCCTCAATTGTACTGAACAACAAATTTTGATTGTGAACGGGACACAACAGGCTATTCATTTAACCGCTTATGCGCTATTACAAGCACAGGATCAGGTATGTCTGGATGAGCCAGGCTATGATGCCGCATTGGCGGTTTTTCGTAGTTTTGGGGCAAATGTTCATCCAGTTTGTAGTGATGAGGAGGGAATGAAAGTTCCCGACATCATCCAGCACTATGCTCAAGCCAAACTGGTTTACACCGCACCCTCACATCAATTTCCACTGGGTGGCACACTCAGTTTAACTCGGCGTTTGGCATTGTTGGATTGGGCAGCCCAGCAACAAAAATGGATTTTTGAAGATGACTACAACAGTGAGTTTCGTTATGGCACTCGACCTATTCAAGCCTTACAGGGTCTGGACCAACAGCAACGTGTAATTTATTCAGGCACATTTTCCAAAATGATGTTTCCTGAATTTCGCTTAGGTTTTATGGTGATTCCCGAGTCTCTTATTGACCTATTCAGTTTGGCAAAAAATCATATTGATACTCGCAGTTCTTATCTGGAACAGGTTGTTTTGAGCTTGTTTATTCAAGAGGGGCATTATGCACGGCATGTACGTAAAGTCCGCAAAGCCTGTTATGAACGCCAACAGGCTTTAATTGCAGCAATTGAGCAATATCTCGCTGATGTATTGACGATTCAGCCCACAGATTCAGGAATTCATTTGGTCTGTTGGCTGAAAGATTCATGGACAGAACAGGATTTCACTGCTCAATGTAACAAACTAGGACTAGCTGTCCAGCCTTTATCCCGTTACTGTCAAACGTCATTTCAAAGGGCAGGTGTGCTATTTGGATATGCCGCACATACGGTTGATGAAATTAAGGAAAATATCCAAAAATTAGCAACTGAGATTAAAAATCACTCGTGCTAATTGCGATCATTTCCACAACTTTATACACTGCCCCTATTTTCTTTATTTATCATTTTCGCCATGACCAAACAATTTGCTGTAATTGGAAATCCAATTGAACAATCCCGCTCACCAGAATTACATCATGCATTCGCAGCAAAAACGGGCGTTGATTTAAATTATAAAAAAATTCTTGCACCGCTGGATGGCTTTGAAAGTACGGCAAAGGATTTTTTTGCGCAAGGCGGTGCTGGAATGAATGTGACTGTTCCCTTTAAAGAGCAGGCATTTGCCTTATGTAATCAACTGACTGAACGCGCCAGAATTGCCAAAGCCGTGAATACCTTATGGATGCAGAATGGCAAACTGTATGGTGACAATACTGATGGACAAGGTTTGGTTGCAGCCATTCAGGCTTTGAGCTGGAATCTTGCAAATAGTCGCATCCTGATTTTAGGGGCTGGCGGTGCGACTCGTGGTGTAATCTATCCCTTAGTACAGGCAGGTGCAAAACAAATCGTGATTGCCAACCGTACCCTCGCCCGTGCCGAACAACTGGTTGAAGATTTAAAAGATGCCGTACCACAAGCTGAACTTATAGCCACCAGCCTAGAACAGCTTGCTGGCGAGTTTGATTTTGTGATTAATGCCACTTCTGCAAGTTTAACGGGTGATGCATTGCAACTTCCTGAAACACTTATTTTCCATCATGCCTATGAAATGGCCTATGGCAAACCCTCCAGCTTTCTGGATCAGGCTCAGGCACGTCAGGTTCCATCCACCGATGGCTTTGGTATGCTGGTTGGACAGGCAATTGAGGCCTTTTCAATCTGGAATGGAGTCAAACCTGAACTCAAAGATTTTTTATAATTGCTCAGTAAAATTCGGCAAAAAAGAACCTGCGCAATCAGCAGGTTCTCTTTTTGGGGATTAAATTATTTGCTGCTCAGCATTTTCTGGTACACATCCTTAAAGATTTCATAATCAATAAATTCATTATGTTCAGCCTTTAAGTTCTTGATTGACTTCTCAGACAATTGATTTTTACGTGCATCCACATAAACCTGTCCCAGAATATTGGCTGTTTGTTCCAGTACGTTTTTTTCCTCAGGATATGCGCCATTTTCACGTTCAAACTGGATTTGATACTGTTTGGCAAAAATCTGCTGTGGCTGTTTATATTGTGCCTTTAACTTTTTCAGGGCCTGACGATCCTGATCACCACGTATGGCATCGTTCACAATACGGTCCACCGCCCGCCCCAGCTTGTCATCAAACTGGTCTTCCTGTTCAAGGTGGTGCTTGCCTTGTAAACCCTCAATCGCTTTCAGTGCCTTGCCCTCTGGGTTATACACCTCCTCATCCGAGTACCAGTAGGCATAGACACTGGCGATTTCCTGCAACTCCTGAGTGGAATAACGCTGCACAACCTGTGGCTGGCTTTCAGTCAGCTTGGCAATAAATACAGCTTTATAGGTTTGTTCATAGGAATGGGTTGCATCATAACGCTGTTCCGCAATCACTTTTAGCTGGTCATCCAGAGACAGGGTATAAGGCTGTGCAGAACGTTCCTGAATGGTAGACTGGCCTAGTTTTTCCGAGAAGCTGCCAATCGCCTGTTCCAGCATTGAACCCTTGCTTGCTTCCGCCCATGTTTTTGCACGTTTCAACTGTGCCTGATCAATCGGGGTGGCCTTGCCGTAGTTTGAAATCTGCATATCCGCTTTCAGGTTAAAGCGTGACTTGAATTCTGGTAAGGCATAGTTCAGGTCATAATCCAGCTTAATTGCACGTCCTTTCGCATCCAGTCCCACATCCATCACAAACGGGTTGCGTTGACTCACAGGTGGCAAGGCTGCATCTATGTCTGCCTGATGCTTGATCCAGAGTGCCTTAAATGCCTGATCATCAATAAACTGGTTTTGGTCATACGCTGCAAATATCTTCTCCAAGGCTTGCAGTTTTTCCAGATAAGCCCCCAGGCGTGGCGTGGTCTCCTGACCAAATACATCCACGTCGTAAACAGTTTGGCAATACTGCACATCACCATAAGTGGTTTTAGCGGTATTTTGCAGTGCCAGACACTGTTCAGCAGTCAATCCCTGCTCATCCACAGCAGCCTCATCGGTGTTCTCCAGTGCATCCACTGTGTCTTGTACCTGTCCAGCGGCCTGCGCCGCATCTTCAGAAGCAGAACCATAAGACTCATCTGCATCATCAACACCCAGATGTTGATTTACCAGACGATAAAGCTGTTGACTGACCACACTGGCATCATCGGCCGAGTTTTTTGAAGCCAGCACAGAGGAATCTGCTGATTTGACTTTTGACTGAACCACAGCATCCACTTCGTCTGCAACCAGTTTCTCTAAACTCTTTTCCTTGAAATTTAGAACCTGCTGTACCAGATATTTTTCATTGACCTTGCTATACAGGTTTGCCTGAAGAATGAGCTCCTCAACTGATGTTTTAAGGCGAATCTTTTCCACAACCCCTGCTGCATGGTCATTTGAAGAAACCGCAAGCGCCTGTATGTCATTTGGATTTGCCAGACGGTAATACACCGCACTGGATGCCTTGACATACTCAGCAAATTTCTTGATATCCACCTGCTTGAACAGATGCTGGTATTTAGAAAAGTCCAGATAGGCCAGGTTGTTCTGGTTTTCCTTATTCACCAGATAGGGCATCAGGGCGAAGTAGTTGATATAGAACTTATAATCATTCAGGTCAAGCACCATGGGCACTTTCGCCTGTACCAGCAAGGTCGGTTTTTCATAGCGCGCGGTGAGGTTGAATGATCCCATTTTCTGACGGTAATGCACTGAACCATCATATTCAAACTGCATGTCATTCAGAACATTGGCCATGACACGGGTAAACTTGTCCGCCTTGCTGCCGCCAAACTGTTTTGGCTGTTGTGCAAGGGCTTCATATAAAGCCTGCTTCTGTGCGGTGTTCAGGTTGACTTTCTGGTCGCGCAGATATTGATCGACCTTTTGCTTTACATTGGCATCCAGAGCTGCCTTGTCATCTTTGCCTACGGTTTTATTTTGGTCCAGATCAACATGGACATTAAACTTTCCACGGTAGTCATAGCTTGGATATTCATACATCGCATTGATGCTGTTAATGGCTTTCTGCTCAAGGTTTGCAACACCAGAATTGGTTTTAATGACATGCTGAGAACATGCAGAAAGACTAAACCCCAACACACATAAAGTTAAATATTTTAAACGCATAGTTTTACCAAACACCTTTATATCATTATATTTACAACTGTAAATTTAATCATCTTAATATTTAAAATGAGTTTCAAACACCAGTGGGAAGATGACTTTTTTACGCCCCTACCGCCTGATCAATTCGCTTTTCTGACAGTCTTTTCCATAGTGTTTATCAATGTATTTTTATCACCATTGTGAATAATCAAAGTATCGAAACAGATAATCCAAAACGATTCAAATACAGGATTAAGATTATGCCAGCTTATAAAGCCCCGCTCCGTGATATTCGCTTCTTAATGAATGAAGTGTTTGATTATCCTGCACACTACCAAACTTTGGCAAGTGGTCAAAATGCAGATGCAGATACGGTTGATATGATTCTTGAAGGTGCGGCAGATTACTGCGAAAACGTACTTTCTCCACTTAACCAGTCAGGTGATGAAGAAGGCTGTACCTTTAACAATGGTGAAGTGACTACACCTAAAGGCTTCAAGGAAGCGTATGACCAGTTCGTCATGGGTGGCTGGCAAGGTCTTTCCTACCCTGAAGAGTTTGGTGGTCAAGGCCTGCCAATGTCTTTAAACCTCATCAAGTCTGAAATGATGGGTACTGCAAACTGGTCATTCACCATGTACCCAGGTTTAAGTACAGGTTGTATGAACACCATCATCCAGTTCGGTACAGATGAGCAAAAAGCGACTTATATGCCTAAACTGGTTGAAGGTACTTGGTCTGGCACAATGTGCCTAACTGAACCTCAATGTGGTACAGACTTGGGTCAGGTGAAAACCAAGGCAGAACCTGCTGCTGATGGCACATATAAAATTTCTGGTACTAAAATCTTCATCTCTGCGGGTGAGCATGATTTAACAGAAAACATTATCCATATCGTGCTTGCGCGTCTTCCAGATGCACCAGCAGGAACTCGTGGTATTTCATTGTTCATCGTACCTAAATTCATCGTGAATGCTGACGGTTCTGTTGGTGAACGCAACCCAGTGACTTGTGGTTCAATCGAACACAAAATGGGGATCAAGGCTTCTGCAACTGCGGTATTGAACTTTGACAATGCAACAGGCTACCTGATTGGTGAAGTGAACAAAGGCTTACATGCCATGTTTACATTCATGAACACTGCACGTATCGGTACAGCAGTTCAGGGTATTGCACATGCTGAATTGTCTTTCCAGGGCGCTTTGCCTTATGCGAAAGACCGCATGTCGATGCGTGCCCTTTCTGGCAAGAAAGAGCCTGAGCGTGTAGGTGATGCGATTATCCACCATGCTGATGTTCGTCGTTTGTTGCTGACTCAAAAAGCGATTGCTGAAGGCGGTCGTTCAATGATCTACCATGCTGCAAAACTTGCAGACAAGATGGCGGATGCGTTGGCAAGTGGTGATCAAGCCGCTTATGAAGCTGCCGATGACAAACTTGGTTTCTATACACCAATTCTTAAAGGCTTCCTGACTGAGCTTGGCCTAGAGTCTGCCAACAATGGTATGCAGGTTTTTGGTGGTCACGGTTATATCCGTGAATGGGGTATGGAACAAATCGCGCGTGATGCACGTATCTCTACCTTGTACGAAGGCACTACAGGTATTCAGGCACTTGACTTAATCGGCCGTAAAGTTCTTCTAAGCTCAAAAGGCAAGGTTGTTCGTGACTATACTGCTGAAATCTTGAAGTTCTGTGCTACACATGCCCGCAACAAGTATCTACGCCGCTTCGCCTGGGACCTAACCAAGCTTTGCGCTCAATGGAACACATTGACTGTTCGTATCATGCTTGCTGCACGTAAAGACCGTGACATCGTTTCTTCAGCTTCTGTTGATTTCTTGATGTTCTCTGGCTATGTGATGATGGCTTACTTCTGGGCTCAGCAGGCCGTGATTGCTTCTGAAAAACTGGAAGCAGGCAACGGTGCTGAAACTCCTGAATTCTATAAAGCAAAAATCAAGGTTGCTGACTTCTACTTTGACCGTTTGTTGCCACGTGCGCAGGGTCATGCAGAATCAATGGTTTCGACTTCTCGTACCTTGACTTCACTTGCACCAGAACACTTCAGCTTCGATTACTAATCGGAACTGACAAAAAAGAGCGCTTGATGCGCTCTTTTTTTATTTTCCAAACAGCAACGTCAAATGATGTCGCTGATTTATTGTGATTTCCCTATCCTCTCGATTATTCTAAAAAAATAAAACAGCTCCACATCATATAGGCAAATAAAAATGACATTTAGGAAAGGCAATCTAAATTATGGCATCTATAAAAAGGCAGAAGATGGAACTTTTATCATTGGCACAACACTTCCAGTATTTGTCTTACTTGAAATATATGATCCTGACGAAGCAGGGTGTTTATATTCTTTAGAAACACTGTCTATTTATCAGGATGGTACAATCAGATGTGGTTATCAGCACTTTAACCTGCAACAACTTAAGCAAAAGATTCAAGAGGGAAAAATTACTGTTCAAATCGCTGAAAGTTCTAAACTTGAGATAGAAAGCCTCGGTGAATTTGGAATTTACTCCTCTCTTTCATACTATAAAAACAATGATGATTTAATAAAGGAAGTTATAGATATTATTGATGAACTCAATGATCGTCCAGATTCAAGCGCACGTTGTCAAATTGCTTGGGAAAACTGTTTAACCCACCCTTGTGCAGAAAATATTGAATATTTAAGAGTCGCTTATGAAGCCATACCCACACACCATCGTAAATATGTTTTAGGGAATATGGATCAACATGACATACCCATCCGCAAAGTAATTTATCAGGAACCCCTGCCCTTAAGATATTCAATTGTTCAACCTGAATTCCAGCCAGCAATTCAACAGTTCAGTAAAGAGATTTTTGATACATCCACATCATTGGAAAAATTTTATAAAGAATTAAAAAATTTGGCGGGCAATCAAAACATCAGACCTTTTGTTTGTAATGGCAATCCACTAAAAACTGACATTTTAATTATTGGTTTTAATCCAGCGACTCAAGCAGATGACTTTTGGAACTATTTTGATCCAGCTACAGGCTTCAATAAAAATGACTGGTTACAAACCTATCAACAAGACCGTATAGATGCTGGCAAACCTGCGCTCAGTAATACTCGCCGAGTCATCGAATGGATCAATGATGCATTATTCAGTATTCATCCAAATCTAGTTGTCATGGAAACAAATATTTATGCCCTGCCGACGCGCAAAAAAACCGATCTGACACAATCTGATCAAGACACCTTTATTTTTGATTTCCTGATTCAACATCTTCAACCCAAAGTAATGATTACACATGGTGTAGATGCTGAACGACATATAAAATCCATTAATTTGAACACACCCGTTTTAGCACAGAAACATTTTGCTATTGGTTGGTCCAGAAACAAGGCTCAACAATTAGCTCAAGAAATTCTAACCTTTTTATAATCTTGGAATCCTATTAGATACTTTAATCTTGGGTTTTATAAAAATAAAGTACCTAATGAAACTCATGAGGTACTTTTTTTATTGTTCGTTTATTTAAAGATAAATTAAAAAATCATTCCGCCTTTTCAAAAACATAGGCTTTCTTGGGAAATGGATATTCTTTAAAGAACTTGCGATTGCGGCCCTGATCTCCATTCCAGATTTTATCCAGATCCATCACAAGATTCTGGTCCTGATTGATCTCATAATATAAATTCACGTCAGCGGCAGCACAGCGCACCACAATCTCTTTTTCCGCTGGCTCAACATGCCACTGCACCTGCTTACAGGTTTGCTCAATTTTGGCAACATTACGAGATGAATCTGAACCCAGACGCCCGAAACTGGTATTGGTCCAGTAGACAGAGCCATCCTCCAGCAAGTTCATAATATATTCCGCTTCTTTCTCGTTATTGACACAACCCGCGAAAGCATCGGTACATGGAATACGCGCATGATAACGCCCCACATAGGCCAGCTCGGTTTCAGACAGTTTAGTCGGCGTATGCTTGTGTGTCACAGGATGAGGGAGGGTGGCCTGTCCCGCAACCTGGGTTAATGACATCCCTTGCTGCTGGTCTGATTCCATGACTTCATGACTCGGTTGCGTCTGGGCCTGTTGTTTAGCTGATTCGGGGTGATGGCTATCACAGGCACTCAACCCAAAGCTCAAGAGAGCACCTACGCTAAACCACGATAAGAATAACCTGAACTGCATATCCATAAATCTCTAACATCGATATCGTGACCATTTCCCCTCACCATTCCAGTAAATAAACTTTTTGGAAAGATCAAAACGATTGAACCGTTTTGTTATATGCCTCCAAAAGTCCATTCGTGGAGTATTTTGATAAGACGGAAATTTCGATTAACCCAAGCCATATGCTTTAAGTCGGTGCATTTTAGGCGATACTGTTGGTTTTTCCATCAACAAGTTACATACCGTAACTATTCTCTCGCCTATTGAAACTTTAAAAAATCAGCTTTGCCCCTATCTCCTAATTAACAGCATTGAACAAAACCCTTTTTATTTTTACTGCTGTTTCATTTATTTAAGGAGATAGACTTAATGGCCAATTCTGGTTTATATCGCTCAAACCAACAAAGCATGATCGCTGGTGTAATGGGCGGTATTGCGGAACGTTTTGGTTGGAATGCAAACTTGTTACGCCTGATCTTTGTGGTGGTTTCACTCATGAGTGCGGCCTTTCCTGGCATTTTGGTCTATCTGATTTTATGGCTGGTAATTCCGAAACAGCAGACAGCACGTGTTGACCATGTTCAAGGCTACCATCAACCTGTTAAGACAGTTTATGAAGATCAACACATAAAACGCTAATCCCACTTTCCTCTTTTGGTCGCTACGGTTGATTTACCCCTAATACAACCGTAGCTTTTTTTTTCCTGAATCAGGTTAAAACATATTGCTGGTTGAGGAGTTGCTGTAATGCTGCGATCATGTCGGCACGGCTCACAATTCCAATGAGACGCTGGTTCTCCACCACAGGAATATAGTTAAAGGATTTCTCCACAAAATAGGGGACTAAATCCTGAATCGGCTGTAATGGCTCCACAGTGACGACACGGCGACTCATGATCTGTCTCACATAATGCTGCCATGAATTTCTTGGATCAGCGGCACCCTTAAACCATTCCACCACCTCATATAAGGCCAGCGTTCCAACCAGTTCTTCTTCCGCATTGACGACAGGCAGACTCATGAGGTTGACTTCCTTGAACTTCTCTAAGGCCTGATGAATATCATCATCTTCATGTAACTTGATGACATCCCGACTCATGATATCCTGACAGACAAAGTAACTATTCAGGCGTTCGCTTGCGTGTTCCTGTGCTTCCAGAATGATTTTTTCCAGATCATATTGGCTGATGTCCAACAACTCGGTGTGTTGCTCCAGGGCATATTCAATATCCTTGGGTTGAATCGAGACTTTCTGTGTTGGGGTCGGGTCTTTCGAGCGCTCATTGACATGCGCGGTAATGGGATAATGCCGCCCAATTAAACGGTTAAAAAATACCGCAAACAGCAACAGTAAAATCGAGTTCAATAGCACTGGATACAGTACAAAATGAAATCCTAGACGATGTACCGCCTCACCACCCAAAACTGCGGTAATCGCCACTGCCCCACTCGGTGGATGCAAGGAGTCTGTAGTCATCATCATAAAAATCGCAAACCCAACCGCCACGCTAAAGGCGCTGGTCAGATCAGGTAAATATTGAGTACAGGCCACCCCAATAATCCCTGCCAGCGTATTTCCAACAACCACATTCCAGGGTTGTGCCAATGGACTGTTGGGAACCGCGAATAGAAGCACTGATGATGCACCCATCGGTGCGATATACCAGGCATTCATGCCACCCAGTACATACCAACTGACCAGTGATGATATGGCAAGGCCACACAATGCACCGATGCCTGAGTAAAGACGTTCTTTTAGGGGAAGAACTTTATAGTTGGGTTTTAAAAAATTTAGCCAGTCTGATTGGGTAAAGCTCACAATGCACCTTGCTGGAATAGTGTTGTTTTTGATTCGTTGCGCAGTATACGCCTATCTCCTAACAAAGATGTATTTAAATTATAGTTTTAGGTTATGAGTAAATTTGTTGAAGCGTAATTTTAGATTTATGATAAAAAGTTATTATTTAAAACTTATACAATAGATGAAAAGCATAATAAAAACCTTGTTTACTCAACCGCCTTTAATGACTGAGCGCCATATTTTACAGGCGTTAAGATATACGCCTATATTGGCGTATAGTTTCCTGATTTTTTTATGATTTACTATTCAATTACAACTCCTTTCTACAAATGCCAATTTCAGTAGGATTAATCTCTTATCTAGGTGGGCTTGTCATCCTTGCCATTATTTATTTCGTTTTTGTTTTTCCTTATGTATATGCACTACATAAATTATTATACAAATATCATCTCATCAATTTTTGCACTACACTCCTTACCGCATTTTGCCTGACCTTATTTTGGGTGAGCCTGCTCACGATGGAACTGCCTCCTGAATTTAGCGTTTTATTGAAAAGTAACATCGTTACTCAAACATTTGCTATCAGCTATTGGTTGCTACTCTTATTTTGGATTCATCTCTATTCGAAAAAACAATTGAACTAAATAATTATCTCTATCCGAAATATCTAAAAGACCAACAGCCCATTCTATGGGCTGCCAGTCTATTCATGACTTGTCTTAAAATGTCTTTGCAACACCTAGCCAGGTAAAGGTATTTGGTACATCACTCAACTGAATCGTCTGTTTTATTTTGAGATTTTTCAGGTCCAGCTCCACAATGGTTTTAGCCTGCGTATCATTGATAAAGACCGTCTCTGTGGCTGCATTGACCACCAGACGACTTTTAGCAAGTTCAGTCGCATTTACATTTTGGAGGGCCTTGATTTGCCCGATGCGTTGCCAGCTTTGCGTATCCACCACATGCACCATACCCATACTATCCAGAATCGCAAGATAATGGCCTGAGGCATTGACCACCTGCTGAAAACGCTTCACTGGCGTTGTGCCATCCGCCTCTTTTGCCCCTAAAGACCAATCCAGACTCACTGCATTTAAATTGTTTGGATCAACAACAAACAAGGCATGTGTTCCTGTGGCAAAGGCAGCAAACTTGTCCAGTTTTTCATGTCCAGCAATGGTGGTAATTCGTTGATCAATTAAAACTTTCTTATCAATAAATTGACTTCCCTTTTGCTCAACCACCAGTACCCCATCTTCACAGCCAAAGGCAGCATATTGCTGGATGGAGGCTGCGCCATGCAAACGGTTACAGCCATTTGCCAAAGTCTGTTCCTCATGGAAATGGTCACCATGCAACTCATAGCTCTTCACAATACTGAGTGTATCGGCATCGTTGGCTAAATAGGTACTGAGCACATAGGCACCACGCGGTTCAGCCACACCATGATGTTTTTTAGGCAGTTTCTGACTGGAAATGGACTGTTTCTCAATCGCTGAATCATTAAACACATCAAACTTGGAGCTTTCAACTTCGCTGCCATCGTAGAACAATGCAGCCAAACCATTAAAGCTACGGTAGTGTGCGGGTGTTGCACCCTTGAGCTGAAACGCCAATACATGCGGCATATTCTTCTGTAGCAGATTATCCTTGTTCAGCACGCCACTGTCTGCAAACTGCACTACACCCTCATTGCGGCTCAGCATTACCGCATAACGTGACTGCGGGCTGCTATACATCGCGGATGGGATATAACTTAACGCTGTTGTATGAATGACTTTTTGATCCGCCAAATCATAAACTGAGAGCAAGGGACGAACGCTGTCATCATTGGCAATAGCCAAACGCCCCTCATAGATTTTTGCAGGTTGCTCTGGCTTGGGTGTAACTGTTGATGATGAACCTGAAGAATCCCCTCCACATGCTGAAAGCAACACACTACTCAACAACGCACTCAGCATATAGCCTTGTTTTATTTTCTTCACTGTAACTTCCCCTATTGGACAAATGATCTTAAGTTATTGTTACGTTATAACATAACAATAACAAATTATTCAGCATTTTTTAAGTTTTATTTGAATGAGGAAGATTACAGACAGTAATAAGCTGGTTTAGATGAGTTTTTCATTGAGATAACGCCAGTAGCGTTTTGGTAGATACTGCACATGCAGCCTAATATTCTGACGTTCCTTAATATTGATGCTGTTAAAATAGTCTTTCCAGAGCTGATCATATAAAACCTCCTGCTCGTCAAGTTGCAACTGAAAGCTTTGGCTGAAACCATTTTCGAGATTGCGATCAATTTCATCCGCTTGCAGTGAAACCTCATGGATTTCGTGCAAATCATAATACAGGCCAAACTTGCGCTGCTCATCGTAAATCAGCCAGCGTTGATCCTGATAACGCCGCCTAAAATGTGGCTGGATTAAGGGCAGCACGTTAAAGTCTGGACGAACCAGACTTAAAAATAGCCCATCGGTGGTTTTCTTAAAACGGATAAAGGCTTCCATACGATGCTTTTCACGTCCCACCTTTTTTGTCCATTGAGAAATTGCCAACACACTGGGATGCGAATAATCCGTTTCGACTGAACCCTGCTGACTAAACACATAAATACAGTAATTGAGTAAGTGCTGGTGCGCTTCCAGAGATTCAGACAGATAGGCAAAATAAAACTGCCTTAAGGCGGACTGTGAAAGTTTACGCTGGAGTGCCGACCAGACCCGTTGCGCATATTGTTCATGATTGGGGATTTCAACAATGCTGGAAAACAGTCCATGTTGAGCATTTTCAAATAAACAGAGCTTGACCTGAAACTCCCTGAACTGGAATGCCCGAAACACACAATTCAGTAATCCAACCATTGAGCCATCAAAATAATAATAGACCATTCCTCCACCCCACATCCTTAAAACCCCAGACTTAACTGTGGAGAGAGTTGCTGAACATACTTGGATGAGCCCTGCGTTAAAATCTGTTGACGAATGTAACTGGAGGAAAGTTCTTTCTGGAAACGTGGACTGTCTTCACAACGGATAAAGAATTTTGCCCGTGAATAGGCCACACCAAGCTGTTTCAATAAATCGATATGGATCTTGCCAAAACGGCGTGCCTGTACAATTTTCTTGGCTGATCTCACCCCAATCCCTGGCACACGCAGAATCATGTGGTAATCCGCCCGATTTAAGTCCACTGGGAACTGTTCAGGATGGCGTAGCGCCCAACTCAGTTTGGGATCAACATCAAGGTCCAGATTTGGAAATCGTTCATTGACAATTTCATTGACCTGAAAACCGTAGAAACGCATCAGCCAATCGGTCTGATAAAGCCGATTTTCGCGCAAAAGTGGTGGTGCGGAACCCACGGCAGGTAAGTAGTTATTCTCTGTATTGATCGGGATATAGCCTGAGAAATAGACCCGCTTGAGTTTAAATTCCTTATAGTGATGATCTGCCATGAGTAGAACATCCTGATCGGTTTCCTGATGTGCCCCCACCACCATTTGTGTGGTCTGCCCTGCGGGTACATATTTCGGCACATGCTTGATGATCTGGCGTTCATCCTTGAGCTGAATCAGGCGATCTCGAACCAGTCCCAAATCTTTCTGTACTTCCTGATGGGATTTTTCAGGGGCAAAGGCTTTTAAACCAATTTCAGTCGGCATTTCCAGATTGATGCTCATTCGGTCTGCATAAAGCCCCGCTTCATGGATCAGTTCTGGCGATGCGCCTGGAATGGTTTTGAGATGAATGTAGCCATTAAAGTTTTCTTCCAAACGCAGTTTCTTCACTACCTGAAGCATCCGCTCCATCGTATGGTCTGCCGACTTGAAAATGCCTGAGCTTAGAAACAGCCCTTCAATATAGTTACGCCGATAGAAGTTCATGGTCAAATCAACCACTTCCTGAACGGTAAAAGCAGCCCGTTTGACATCATTGGAACGGCGCGACACGCAATAGGCACAGTCAAAAATACAGACATTGCTCAACAGGATTTTGAGCAGTGAAACGCAACGGCCATCTTCGGTATAGCTGTGGCAAATCCCACCATGACTGGCATCGCCTAAACCTTTGTCCTTATTTTTACGGTCACTGCCACTGGAAGAACAGGACACATCATATTTGGCGGCGTCCGCAAGAATTTGCAGTTTTTCACGAATGCGATCAGACACGCCTTTCACCACCATACACAACGAACGAGAGGTAAAAAATTAACATAAGCTTTTGCTCGAACATAAGTGATCAAAAGCAGTTTTACGTCATGGCTTGTCGTTTCAATGCACTGTTATTTCAAGTTCCTTTAGATAAAACAGTTCGGGTACTGTACAAAACAACGGGCAAGGCAATCAGGTAAATCACAATCACGCTCAGCCAAATTGCCCCTGGCCATTGCGTCTGGAACTGGAAATAAAGCATGGAGAAAAACAAGGGGGCAATCATGGATGCCAAACTCACTGTAGATGCAATCACACCCTGAAACTGGCCTTGCTGTTCGGCAGAAACCTTTTGGGAAGCCAAGGCTTGCAGTGAGGGCGTACCCATACTTCCCAATGCAAAAATAGGCATAATCGCAAAAATCATCCAGCCACTTTTAGCAAATGCCATCATGCATAAAGCCACACAGGTACAGGCTATACCTATCAGCACAGTTTTACGGTCACCCAATATCCTTGAAGCATGGCGTGGGATAAAGGCTTGAACCAGCATTTGACATAGACCAAACATCCCTAGCGAAAGACCAACCCAGAACCCATTCCACTGAAATGTGTCATGTCCCCACAATGCCCAGCAAACCCCATACACCTCCCCTATGGCACTAAAGATAAAGAAAGTTGCAATCAAGGGAAGTACACCATGAACTGAGCCAACACCAGCAAATACTTTCAAAGGATTTAATGGGGGTAATGGCCCTTTCCTTGAGGTCACCCATCGAGATTCGGGTAAAACAAAATAGGTAAGTAAAAGGTTAAATCCTGTCAGCATGGCCGCCACCAGAAAAGGTAGCCTTAGCCAATACTCGCTCAGGAATCCACCCAGCACAGGACCAATAATAAAGCCTGCGCCAAACATGGCATTGATTAAACCAAAATATTTTGCACGACTGCTTTCCTGAGAAACATCGACAATATAGGCACTTGCAACAGCCATATTGGCACTGGTGATGCCAGCAACAATACGCCCCAGAAACAGGAAAAGCAGGCTATGTGAAAAGGCTAGAAACAGATAGTTAACTGCTGAACCAGCAAGTGAAATCAGCAGGATCGGCCTACGTCCCCATCGGTCACTTAAAGCACCCAACAAGGGAGAAAAGATAAACTGCATGGCCGCATACAGGCTGGCCAATATCCCCATATATACGGCAATATGGGTACTGTGTGTCATATCTTGCAGTAATGAGGGAAGAATCGGAAAAATAAGCCCGATACCAACAGCATCCAGCGCAATGGTTGCAAAAATAATAAATAAAGGTCGATTCATAAAGCGTCCTATCGAAAAATCAGGCACAGTAAAACTGTGGAAACCTGTTAACGATGCCTGATAACATCTCAAGCCCTGATGAACGCTGACCGAACCTTAAAGATTGGGATATGTGTCGAACTGAGTATTTTCCCAAAGAATAGGAAATGAACCTCAAGTCGATTTTTCGCGGTTTTTTATCGTAACAATGAAAAAGATTACATTGCACATCCTAACATTAAAATGATGAGGCTCACAATCTGATCAGCAGGATGATGGAAACGCAAAAACCCAGGCTATCGCCTCAGCAATTTTCCCCGCATTAAGCCTTTGCCACTCCCCCCCAAAATCCTTATACTTAGGGACAATTTTTCCTAAATTTATAACGGATACAGCATGAGCCGTGCGATCTCGCATATTGACACATTTCAGGGCTTAATTCTTGCCCTACAAAACTATTGGGCGGAGCAAGGCTGCGTCGTATTACAACCCTATGATATGGAAATGGGTGCGGGAACATTCCACACTGCAACATTCTTACGTGCATTAGGCCCAGAAACCTGGAATGCGGCCTATGTTCAGCCATCACGCCGTCCAAAAGATGGCCGTTATGGCGAGAACCCAAACCGCCTGCAACACTACTATCAGTTTCAGGTTGTGCTTAAGCCAAACCCAGACAACATTCAGCAGCTTTATCTCGATTCGTTAAAAGCCATCGGCATTGATACACTGACGCACGACATTCGTTTTGTCGAGGACAACTGGGAATCGCCAACACTCGGTGCATGGGGTTTAGGTTGGGAAGTTTGGCTGAACGGCATGGAAGTAACCCAGTTCACTTACTTCCAGCAAGTCGGTGGCGTTGAATGTTATCCAGTGACAGGTGAAATCACCTACGGTCTGGAACGTCTGGCGATGTATCTGCAAGGTGTCGATTCGGTTTATGATCTGGTGTGGACCAAAGGTCAGTTTGGTACTGTGACCTACGGTGATGTATTCCATCAAAATGAGGTCGAGCAATCGACCTATAACTTCGAATACGCGCCTGTTGACAAGCTGTTTGAACTGTTTGACTTCTATGAATCAGAGGCCAACCGTTTAATCGAAGCCAAGCTTTCCCTGCCAGCCTATGAGCAAGTGGTTAAGGCATCGCATACCTTTAACCTGCTGGATGCACGCGGTGCAATCTCTGTGACTGAGCGTCAACGTTATATCTTGCGTGTGCGTACCCTTGCCCGTGCCATTGCCCAAAGCTATGTACAGGCGCGTGCGGAACTTGGCTTCCCAATGGCAGAACCGCATTTGCGTGATGAGGTATTGGCCCAACTCAAGGCACAGGTTGAAGCGGAAGCTGCACAGAACAAAGCCAGTACATAAATGGAAAAATAACATCTGATTTAGGAAGATCAAAATGCCAAGTGTTGTGATTGAAGTAAGACGTGAATACTCAACTGAGCAGGAAATCGCCATCATTGAGGCTGTTCACTCGGCTTTGGTTCAACACTTCCAGATTCCTGAAAAAGATAAACATATCCGTTTCATCGCCCATTTACCGCATCGTTTTGCCTGCCCACCGCATCAGGAACAGCCTGAGTTTTATACACAGATTAGCATTGATGCCTTTGCTGGGCGTTCTGTGGATGCAAAACGAAACCTTTATCAAGGCATTGTCAACAATCTTGAGTTGCTTGGTATTCCACCCAAGTACGTGACGATCATTGTTCGCGATCTTCCATTGGAAAACTGGGGGATTCGTGGTGGTCAGGCGGCTTGCGATGTTGCATTAGGGTTTAAGGTAGATGTTTAGATCATCTTGCTTATGACAGATAAATATTTTTAGAAGACATTTGAACATGACACATACCGTATTATTTGAATTGGGCTGTGAAGAACTTCCACCCAAAAGTCTAAAAACCTTACGTGATGCCTTAAAGGCAGAAACAGAAAAAGGTTTAAAGGATGCAGGCTTAAACTTTGCCTCTATTGAGGCTTATGCCGCGCCACGTCGTTTAGCGCTGAAGATTGTGGATATTGATGCAGCACAGGCCGACACGCAAAAACGCTTTGATGGCCCTGCTGTTCAGGCAGCGTATGATGCTGAGGGTAAACCGACCAAAGCACTTGAAGGCTTTATGCGTGGTCAGGGCATTGGCGTTGACCAGCTTTCCACCTTTCAGGCAGGTAAAGTTGAAAAGGTTTGCTTCCTGAAAGATGTCAAAGGTCAAAGCCTTGATGCATTGCTTCCACAGATTCTACAAACAGCGTTGGACAATTTGCCAATCGCCAAACGGATGCGTTCAGCGGCAAGCCGTACTGAATTTGTTCGTCCAGTCAAATGGGTAGTGTTACTAAAAGATGATCAAGTCATTGAAGCCACCATTCAGGATCACAAAGCGGGCAATGTTACCTATGGTCACCGTTTCCACGCACCAGAAGCAGTGACTTTGGCACATGCCAATGACTACTTGGCAGTGCTGGAAAAAGCGTATGTGGTTGCCAACTTTGAAAAGCGTCAGGTAACCATTCAGGAACAAGTGAAAAAGTTGGCAGATGAAGTCAATGCCACTGCCATTGTGCCAGCAGACCTGCTGGATGAAGTCACTAGTCTGGTTGAATGGCCTGTCGCTTTGCGTGCAAGCTTTGAAGAGCGTTATTTAGCCGTTCCTCAAGAAGCCTTGATTACCACCATGCAGGATAACCAGAAGTATTTCTGCTTAATCAATGCCGATGGTAAATTACAGCCTTACTTCATTACCATTTCAAATATTGAGTCGAAAGACCCAATTCAAATTATTGAAGGGAATGAGAAAGTTGTACGTCCACGTTTGTCTGACGCAGAATTCTTCTTCCTGCAAGACCAGAAACAGCCTCTCGCTAGCCGTAAAGAAAAATTAGCCAATATGGTGTTTCAGGCTCAATTGGGTACGCTTTGGAACAAGTCAGAACGTATTGCAAAATTGGCAGTGGCATTGTCACCTATTACAGGTGCGAATGTTGCCGATGCTGAAAAAGCGGCGTTATTGTCGAAGTGTGACTTAACCTCTGAACTTGTGGGTGAATTCCCTGAGCTTCAAGGCATTGCGGGCACATATTATGCACGCCTTGAGGGTGAAAACAACGAAGTTGCAGAAGCGTTGGGTGAGCAATACTTACCGAAGTTTGCAGGTGATGTATTACCGCAAACCAAGACAGGTACAACCATTGCCCTTGCTGACCGTTTAGATACACTGGTTGGTATTTTCGGGATTGGTCAGGCACCGACAGGTTCTAAAGACCCGTTTGGATTACGCCGTTCTGCGATTGGTATCTTGCGTCTCATCATTGAAAATGAACTTGATGTGACCATTGAAGAATTAGTGGACTTTGCCTTACAAGGTTATGGTGACGTTGTTAAAGATCACGACAAAACCCGTGCCGATGCGGTGACTTTCCTTGAAGGTCGTTACCGTGCCAAGTATGAAGACCAAGGCGTTGCCGTTGATGTGATTCAGGCGGTTCAGGCACTTGCACCAAAATCTCCACTTGATTTTGACAAGCGTGTCACTGCGGTTAATCATTTCCGCACCTTGCCAGAAGCGGCTGCTTTGGCTGCGGCAAACAAGCGTGTTGCCAATATTCTTGCCAAAGAAGCAGCACCAGAGGCTGCTGTGGTTGAGACAAACCTAGTTGAAGCGGCTGAAAAAGCACTTTATGCAGAGCTTCAAGCGTTGACACCTGTGGTTCAGCCTTTACTTGCTACACGAAACTATACTGAGGCACTTTCCAAACTTGCTGCATTGCGTGCGCCAATTGATGCTTTCTTTGAAAATGTCATGGTGATGGCAGATGATGTTGAATTGAAAGCCAACCGTCTACGCTTATTGGCCCAGTTGCGTGATTTATTTACAGCAATTGCAGATGTGAGTGTATTGCAGGGTTAAATATTTAGAATACTTGATCTTTTAAATAAACCCCGCTATATATGAGTGGGGTTTTATTTTTAAAATAGTATGAACGAGAATTTAAGTCACCTACAACAACAGATTTTTGAGCTTATTGGTCGTTTAGTTTTAAATTATCAAAATATTGAAATACGTTTAAAAGCCCTATTAGATGTATCAAATAAATCATTTTCCTTAAAAAAACAAACTGAACTAACTTCCATTTCTGCTTTTAACAATCAAACACTAGGTGGACTCAAGAATTACGCCTTGCAAAGTTTCTTTCGCAAGAATGGCGAAACATATCAAGATTTTCTCCCAGAACAAATCGATCATTTGCACTTTTCTATGAGCCTGACATTAGAAAAGCAAAGCTGGGAAGTCTTACAACAAGGTTTTCATCAATTTGTAGAAAGTAGAAATTTCCTCATCCATCATTTTTATTCCAAATATAACTTGAATGATGAAATCAGTTGTATACATGCTTTAAATGACTTAAAACGCCTATATCAAGAACAAATCTATTTTATTGATCAATTTAATAATTACTGTAAGGTTTTTGCTGGGGCTATGGATGAATATAAAGATTTTCTTGAATCATCAGTTGGACGCACTATTTTTCTTTTTCCAACAGATGAAATTTATCAAGTGATTTGTACACTCATTGAAAACAATAAAAGAAATGCAGGTTGGCTTTCATTGACTACAGCTCTTCAACACATAACTAGAAATTTTCCAGATTGTAATACTAGAATTAAACAGCAATATGGATTTAAAAGTCTTTCCGACTTAATTTTAAATAGTGGCTTATATCAGCTACAAACAAAACAAACCTCAAAGGGTGAAAAAGTTTTATTTCGTTTAAATAGTGAAGAAATGACATTTATCAAAGAACCATAATCATTTTCATTTCACTAAAATATCATTTATATTCATATAATCGAATTACGCACTGTATCAATTCCCTATCATTCTCACCCTTTTATTTAGGTCAACAATAAGCTATAAAAACTTCAAATGCTTAGAGAACCAAAAGGATAGAAAGATCATGAATAAAGTACAGATATTGGCTTTGACTGCTGCACTCACTGCATCATCTTCCCTATGGGCAAGCGACACAACTTCCACTACCGCAAATGCATCTAGTACAGCATCATCTCCAAGCATGCCTTATGGTGACAATCCAAGCTTAGGCCGTGTATTGCTGTATAAAACAGGCAAAGGCCTACAAAATCTTGGCGACTCAATTCAGGGTGCATCTGAAAACACATCTCAAAAAATGAGTGAAAAGTGGAAAACCACAAAAGAATACACTGCTGAACAATCCGTCATTGTTCAGGAACAAACCGAAAAAGCCAAACAATATACTGCTAAAAAATGGCAGGACACCAAAGATGGCAATGTGCCTATTGAGCGTGCTGAACTCAGCCAACCTTCATCAAATTAATACGATTGAACAAGATTTACAGGAATGAATGAAACAATGACTGTTACGCCTTTTAAAACCATTTTGCTTTCTTTAATCAGTAGTATTGGCTTCACTGCATGTTCTACATTATCCCCCCAAACCGAGCCACCTTTGCAACAACTGCAACAGGTTCAGAACATTGATGCCCTACCCGATACCAAGACCAATGCGGCATCCTTAAATAAATATAAGGATCATTGCATGATCCAGTTTACAGGTTATTTTGATGGTGGTCAGAGCACGGAATCATGGGAATTTAAAGGTAATCAGTTGAGTCGGGCTTTTTCTGAGACCTACCAATATGCACCGAATCGTTTATTGAATGCGACCACTGAAAAACCTGTATTAGATCAGAAAACGCGAAAAACCACAGTATTTGACATTCAGAAACCTGAGGTAAAACATAACTTTGACAAGTTAACAAGCTACTTTAACCAAAGTGCCTTAGATCAGTGTGGCTAAATTTTCCATCTCCATAATTTCTATCCAGAGTGTTTTTAAGCTGTAATCTGGTTGTAAAGTTTTGCTGAAATCCATACATTTCCGCTTTTTTGCCCGCTATGATGCAGTTGCGTTGATGAAGTACCCCAAACGGTACATCGCTTAAGGAAATCGCAATGAAGAAAATGATCAAAACAGCTATCGTGACAACAAGTATTCTCGCTTCTGCCTCTATTTTTGCACAAAACGTCGGGGTAAATGCCAATGGCTCAGCTCAGGTCAATGTACAGTCTGGTGGCTTGATTAGCGGCGTTGCGGGCGCAGTCAAAAATACCACCCAAGGCGTAGGTCACGCAGCTCATCATGTCGGTCATGCCGCTGTAAACACAGGTGTGGAGGCAACCCAGAAAACGGTGGCTACAGCAAGCAATGTGGGTTCACAGGTGGTGGATAAAACCGCGAAAGTGGTTAAAAACAGTAAGGATTATGCGGTAGAGAAAGCTGCTGATGGCAAGGAGTTTGCTGCCGAAAAAAGAGCGGAAGCAAAAAAACGTCATCAGCAACATCAGGCTGAGCAAAAATCGGTTGGTCTGAATACCCAAGCAGGGGTTAATGTTGGAAACTCATCCATTCAAGCGCAAACGGGCTTAAATGCAGATAAGAAACAGGCTCAGGCAGGTACAAATGTTGGCGTGAAAGTCTTGGGCGTAAATGCCAATGTCGGTACCAATGCCAAAGTGGGTGCAAACTAGTCTTTTCAATTCAATCTAAAAAGCCCTCTGTGACTGTAGAGGGCTTTTTTATTTACGATTCAACAAGATGTAGGTGAGTTTGCTCATCCACATTATTTTCAACAAACTGACCCAACCCCTGTGCATCACAACTCAAGGTCAGTTGTTTATAGCTGATACTACAAAAATCCGCATACTGCTTGAAAACCAGTGGAGACTGATCAAGTGGCAAAGCTTCACCTTGTTTGATTAGCTTATGAATCCCACGGTCATTCATGGTCAATAAATAAAGTTCATTATTAAGTTCAAGGGAAACCAAAGTATTGGCTTGTGCTGTTAAGGGCAGCAGGTATTGTGAGTTAGCCTCAATGATCTCAGCCGTATAACTTTCGAGTTTTAAACTCACCAAATTAAAAACCAGATCAGTATCCTGAGTTGTTTTTACATTGGCAGCCTGTGCCTGAGCATGCTGCACAAAATGGATGGGTATTCCCAATTTATGCAGGTTCTGTTCAGTGCCCTGCTTTAAACGAAACAATTGCTGCACCAGTTTTTGTTTTAACACGGCATCAAAATAACGTTCATCCAGCTCAAAATCATTCTGCTGTAAAATCTTTAACAAGGCTTGAGGATGTCGAGCAAGTAAATGATCAATTACCTGACGGTAATAGAACTTGCTTTGCTTTTTGACCTCCCTCACTCGTTTATAGAAATAGGTGATGTCAAAAGGCTGCTCAACAAAATCATGCAGCAGTTGTGAACTTGCCAGCACAGACAAGGCTTCATGGCCTGTAAATGGCAGATGAATCACCTGCATATTCGGCAGCAAAGGCTGTATTTTCAGGAAATGCTCTTTGTCTTCCGCATAGTAGGGGTCATAAACCAGAATGTATTCCCGCGCTGGATCAACCTCATCCGCTTGAATCTGCATATCCTGATGCAATGCGGCATCAAAAAATTCGGCATAACGGCGATCCTGTACCACTTCGGGATCAATTGAATATTGCGGGACAAATGCCACCACTTTTTGCATATTCAACAAGTTTGAATACTTAATTGCGGCATATCCCCCCATTGAACCGCCATAGCCAACAATTTCCTTGAATTGCTGCAAAATGGATTGAATCTGTTGCTGCATTTGTAACATGCTGCCTTTAGGAAACCACGATTTCTGTTTCGGCATAATGCCAATCACATTGTATTGATATTTGAATAATGATTTTTCAGCATTAATCGACATGCCTTTGGCACGGCTAATCAGGTCGCCAAAAGAAATCACCAAAGCGTCACTTGAACCTTTTAAAAAAATAACGCGAATATGTTCATCTTCAAATATTATTTGCTTATCCATGCTCACACTAAAAAGTTGATCCTAGGCGGGTATCAAAAACGCATCAAATGAGGGCTTTGCCAATTCATTATTGCGGAGTATCTTATTTTATAGAGATAAGACAGATTAAAAAGCGCAAAAAATGACACAATCCCTACATCCATCCGCTGCGAAAGGCTTCGGTTCAGGTGCTGAACTGTATCAGCAGGTCCGTCCCAGTTACCCGCAAGAAATAGTGGTTTGGCTACAAGATCGCCTCCAGATAGGTGAAAGTTCCACTGTTATTGACCTCGGTTCGGGGACTGGCAAATTCTTACCCTACCTTACTCAAACCCAGGCAAAAGTGATCGCGGTGGAACCCGTGGCGGAAATGCTGCAACAGCTTCAACAGGTTCATCCAACAGTTGCATGTGTACAGGCTTTTAGTGACCGACTGCCTTTGCAAAATGAATCGGTTGATGCCATGGTCTGTGCCCAGTCTTTCCATTGGTTCTCAAACATTGAAACACTGACCGAAATGCATCGCGTATTAAAACCATCAGGGCATCTGGGACTGGTCTGGAACCAACGTGATATTCAGGTTGACTGGGTCAGGGCCTTGGCGGATGAAATTGCACCACTTGAGGAAGACACCCCTCGTTACCATAGTGAAAAATGGAAACAGGTGTTTGAAAATCAGCAGCTCTTTAAATTTGTGGAACTAGGGACCTTTCAGTTACTGCATCAGGGAACAGTCGAGCAGGTGGTCAGCAAACGCCTGCTGTCCACCAGTTTTATTGCGGCAATGCCAGCACAACAGCAACAAAAACTTAAAGCAAGGTTTGAACAAATTGTATTTGATTTTACAGGGCTAACTGCGCAAGATCAGATAGATTTTCCTTACACCACTTTTGCATATCATTTTCAGAAAACATCAAATTCATTATAGATCGAGTTGACCATGCCAAACATCAAAACAATATTTGCAATAAGCTGTGTACTCAGCACCACCCTACTGCTCAGTGCCTGTAACAAGGACCAACCACCTGCCCCAAATAATGAAAAGCAAGGCAGTTCAGTCAACAATTCAATTGGCGAACTGAACCAGACACCCATCAAGCAATTCCCTGCCACGCCTGATGATGGACATGACATTGCCATTCTGGAAGATTATGACCAGCGTTTTACCGCAATGAGTGACAGTATGGAAATCGAGTTGGCGAAAATGAAAGAGGCCAATACACTGACACCAGAATTTGAACAGCAGCGCCAGAAAGATAATATCCACTCTGCACTGACGATGCTGAAAGATCTGGAATTAAAAACCGAGCAAGGCCGTTATATTCAGGGTTTGTTGTCGGATTACTGGCAGAATCAGGCTAAAGCTCTGGAACAAAGCACTTTATCGGGTACAGGCACAACCGACACAGGCAAACAGGTGGATCAGTTAAACCAGTACCTGCATGCACAAAGCCAGTTGCATCACTGGAAAAGCACTCAAACTGCTGACTCAAAAATGCAAACCGAATAAAACCTATAAATATGTAGAGGAGCATTTAGCCCCTCTACATCTCAAGAAAGATCCAATTTAAATCTTCTGCTTCTCAATCCACTGGATGGAGTTCACACGAAATAGCTCGCAGGCACCATCCCCTGTGTCTGTGGGGGTCAATGACGACTTCCACACCAGATCCTTGTCACGCACCTCAACCAGTTCACCTTTGAGCTGCACCAAATCACCGCGCTTTACCTGTTTAATCTGCTGGGCAATCTTGGGATTGGCGGGAATGATGTGCATATTCGACACCATCTGCATGGCCTGATTGGCAGGGACAGGCAGCCTGTCCATTTTCCAGTTCAGGTAACGGTCATACTGGGTGACTGAAATGGTGCGGGCAATCTCAGGCTGGGCAAACAGCCCCCAACTCACCGCATAGTCAATTGGCGAGAATTTTGCCTGTTCATCATCCTGATAAACCTTTGAACCAAGGATACGGAAATTACCATAAAAAGGCTGCAACACAGAGATGGACTGGTCTTTTAAAATAGGCGATAAACCATTGGCAATATTATATTCCGCACCACTGGTGGATGCATGTGCCTGTCCAATCGCAGCCACCATGCATAAACTGATCCATAAGCTTTTGTTCATGCTGACCATCCTCAAAAATAACGCTGAAAGTTTAGAAAATCATTTCTCTTCATAGTATGCTTAGACCATGCAAGAAAGTGCTTTTTTTGGTAACAGTCAAACGCTCTCTGGTCATATTTTTGTGACAACTCCACTCCCCTTTTTTTAAATCAATGAATGGAACTCTATGATTTATCAATTTTATCAACGTCGGGTTTTCCCGCACCTGCTCAATCAGGTCATGCAAACCGCCAGCCTGATGGATAAACGCCGTGAACTGCTGCTGCCGATTGAGGGCGAAGTGCTTGAGATTGGTTTTGGAACAGGTTTAAACATTCCATTTTATGGCAATGTCGATGCACTGTATGCGCTTGAACCAAATCCAGACATTTACCATCTGGCGGTTGAACGGGTTCAGCATGCACCATTCCATGTCAAGCATGTGCAGTCACATGCAGAGAAACTGCCTTTTGCCGACAAGTCCCTAGATCATGTAGTTTCCACCTGGACACTGTGTAGTATTGCCCGACTGGATCAGGCACTGGCAGAAATTTATCGTGTGCTGAAACCTACGGGAACTTTCCATCTGGTTGAGCACGTCAAGCATCCCAACTCGGTCAAGATTCAGTCTTTACAGACCTTGCTTACCCCAATTCAAAAACGTATTGGCGATGGCTGCCACCTGAATCGGGACATTGAACGCAGCCTGCAACAGGCAAAATTCAAGTTTATCGAAAAGCAATATTTTGATGCAGAGGGCATTCCAAGCATTGCACAAAAGATGCTGATGGCACGGGTACAAAAGCTCAATCTTGAGATTGCGGATTAATCATTAAAATCAATACGCAGGGTTTCAAAGCGCACCCGTCCCTCACGTATCGCCTGGGCAATAGCCTGCTGTCCCTTGCTCAGGCGCGCACCGCCACTTTTAATATCCAGCAGGATCACCTCAATGTCTTCGGCATCACCATCGCCATCACGGAAGTTGGTATAGCCATCAAACACCACATAATCCACAGGGTCACCCAGAAACTTGGCATCACTGGGAAGATACTGAAACTCAGGCAGAATGGGGGCAAACTGCTCGGCCATTTTACCCTTTAGCACCGCGCGGCTGGTGTTGACACTGCGCTTCTGCGCGTCGACCAGCGCCTGTTTATGTGCCAATTCAAGTTCAGCAATATACTGTTCATATTCTGCCTGAATACGCCCATTGCGTGTGCTGGATAATATAATGGTGGTGATCACCACACCAATGCATCCGCCTATCAGCATTGCCAACCAAACCGACATAAAATTTCCCCCTGTTCTGAGCCTAAAGTGTAACCTACCACGCTGAAAAAGATGCTAAGGTAGAATGGAATATAAGAGACTCGTTAAAACGCAAATTTCATGAAAACCATATTAATTGCAAATCAGAAAGGCGGTTGTGGCAAGACCATGACGGCGATTACACTTGCTGCGGCATTATCACAAAAAGGTTATAAGGTTGCGCTGGCCGATGCGGACAACCAGAAATCCGCCTTACAATGGCTCAAGCAGCGTCCTAAAACGGTGACCGAAATTCAGAGTCTGGACTGGCGACATGAGAAATCCATTGGTGAGGCACCCAAGAATCTGGACTACCTAATCATTGATGCGCCTGGTGCCCTTTCAGGGGAACATGCGGAACAACTGGTTAGTGAGGCACATGCGATTGTCACGCCATTACAGCCGTCGTTTTTCGACATTGACAGTACCCGTCGCTTCCTCAAGCATTTGCAGGACATCAAACGGATTCGTAAGGGCAAAGTTCAGATTCTGCTGATTGCCAATCGGGTCAAGCCAAACAGCGCCAGCTCAAAGGATATTCAGGACTTCTTTAGCAAGATTGAGCAGCAGCCTGTGGCATGGATTTCCGAACGGAGTGCCTATGGGACATTGGCGATGCAGGGACTCAGTGTTTTTGATAAGCCACAGAAGAACTTTGTCAGTATTCAGAGTCAGTGGCAGCCTGTTTTAAATCAGTTGGTGGATGATCCAAGCCAATGGTTTTAAACCATCTTGTTCCATCACGGCAGGATGGAACAAGGCATGGGGCATTTATGCAACTGCTAAAACCTATTTTTATTTAGGTTCAATGAAAGGTGCTGGATTTGGACTAGGTTGATCTGTGTCATCACCCTCATCTTTCAGGTTATGTCTCATTTCATCACTATCGAGGTTTTCCACAGCTTTGCGGATGGTCTCGTTACCGTGACTGCCATCATTTGACTGGATTGCCTGTTCACGCTCCGCGCCTTGCTCCTGTAGTGCATTTTCAGGATTTTTAGGAATATCTTCCTTTTCTATAGCCTGCTGTAATTGATCACTGTCCGTCAGGCCTTCCACCTGCTGATAACTGAGTTTATCACCGTTTAAGAGGGTAGCCACTGCACTTTCGGCTTGTGTACCATTGCTGTTATTCGGTTGTGAATGATGGTCCTGACCTGTTTTTGGAGAGGTATTGTCCTGATTATTTGAATGTGTCATCGAACTGCTCCTTAAATTCACTTTATGGATGTATGATGAATTCAATATAGCAATACGCTTTGTAACTCTTTGCCAACTCCTGTATTAAAGTCGATAGCAAATGTTGCTATGGTAAGTTGCTGTATTGCAGCCTTAAAACTTTGGTAAATGCTGAGATATACATATTGCCAATCACGGGCCATTCCATTGAAAATAATCGGCTGGCTGGATATATCATCAGCTTTATCCTCCTCATTTCATCCAGATATTTAAACGTGAAATTACCGAATGAAAATTTTACTGGACACATTTTTCAGTTAATATGATTTTATTCAACTTTTATCTTTAGAGACGGACGCTTGTGCAACAATACGCTCCCACATTACAACGTGTTTTATTGTTTGGACTGTTCTTTGTCTTAATCTATTTGGGATTCAGTATTCTCAAATATTTTATTGTACCTGTACTTTGGGCGGCAATTATTGCCTATATGACCTGGCCTGTGTATTTATGGGTACAGCACCGTTTCTT
This sequence comes from Acinetobacter sp. GD03645, assembly GCF_029845285.1. NCBI lineage: Bacteria > Pseudomonadati > Pseudomonadota > Gammaproteobacteria > Moraxellales > Moraxellaceae > Acinetobacter > Acinetobacter sp. GD03645. Next base: position 92,676 of record NZ_JAOCLL010000002.1, read on the forward strand.
TGGGGAAAATCGCCCTACCCTCAATGCCACCATCATGATCAGTCTGGTCATTCTGGTGATTGGGGTTCCATTTATTTGCGCCATCTTCATGCTGCAACTGGAAGGGCGTAACCTCTATTTTAATTTACAGAGACAATTGTTTTCAGGGCATATCCAGATTCCTGACTTCATTAAAAACCTGCCTGTGGTGGGCAAGGACATTAGCCGTACAGTGAACGAACTGAGTAATGACCCAAACAGCATTACCAAGAATATTGCGGAATGGATTCAAAGCCATTTAAGTTATGGGCGTTTTGTTCTCAGTGAGATTAGCCGTAACCTGGTCAAATTGACGTTTGCCATCATGACCCTGTTCTTCTTCTATCGGGATGGGCAGATGATTCTGGCACAGGTCAGCCGCGCCATGGAAATGGTGATTGGCCCACGTGTGCATCATTACCTTGACACCATTTCAGAAACAACCCGTGCGGTGGTATACGGCGTAGGCCTGACTGCCGTTGCACAGGCCCTTTTGGCAGGTTTCAGTTATTTTGTTGCGGGTGTACCGAACCCAATGCTACTGACGATGGTCACCTTTATTTTAGCCCTGATTCCATTTGGTACACCAGTCTCCTATTTCGGTGTCGGTCTGTGGCTGTTTGCGCAGGGCCAGACTGTTGAAGCGATTGGTGTGATTGCATGGGGTGTTTGTATCGTCAGCACTTCGGATAATGTGATCCGCCCATTGGTGATTTCAGGCGCAACCCAGATTCCATTCCTGTTGATCATGTTTGGTGTACTAGGTGGCATCGCAAGCTTTGGTCTGGTTGGCCTGTTTATTGGTCCAGTCATTCTGGCAATCCTGTTGGCAATTTGGCGCGAATGGCTACATGAGAATGTGGAAGAACCAGTTGCCGTACTTGAGGCTCCACCTGAGACCAAGTGACCTGAATTCGGCAAGAGATATGATACTCGGAAATGTCATTCGCAATTGTTTGAGACAGGACTCCGTTAATAAAATGCTGTTTCTGCGATTCATTAAATTAGCTGACAGTAGTCAACGAGTTTTGCGAATCTTACGCTGCTTTAGTCGCAGCTCAGGTTTTGCCTACTTTTGCCGAAACAAAAGTAGGTCCAGCCGACGGCTTATCCTGAAATTGGATGAAAACTCGGCAAGATTCCACCAAGATATTTTTGCCGTAAGTTAAACAAATATTTAAATCGAATTTAGGTTAAGTAATTTATTTAACCTTTTTGTTATCAAATAATTAAAGAAGCTTGCGAGTTCTCCTAAACTTTGCTTGAATTTAATTGATAAAGATAATCAATTAAGGATGCCTCGCAATGACTTCAATGATTCAAAAGTTTTCCCTACTGAGTTGCCTAGGCCTAAGTATCGTCGCCTGTTCATCGGTTAATCTGGATAACAACGCAGATAAAATCCAGACACAGCCTACATCACCAGACCAAAAACAACTGATCACGGTTCATCAGGTGGATGCCAATGGTGTGGGTGCCTCCATTGGCACCGTGTCTTTCCAGCAAACACCGAAAGGCCTGCTCATCACGCCTGCACTTGGAAAACTTTCTCCAGGTGAGCATGGTTTCCATATCCATGAAAATGCCTCATGTGAAGCTGCTGAAAAAGAGGGCAAAATGGGAGCCGCCCTCGCTGCGGGCGGGCATCTCAATCCAGAGAAAGTTGCCCATCACGGTACGCCACTGGATGGACATTTAGGTGACCTACCTGCCCTAACCGTGAATGACAAGGGTTTTGCAACAACGCCTGTGCTTGCCCCACGCCTGAAACTTGCCGATATTCAGGGTCGAGCAATCATGATTCACGCAGGTGGCGACAACTATTCAGATTCACCTAAGCCTTTGGGCGGTGGCGGAGATCGGGTTGCCTGTGGTGTGATTAAGTAAAAAGTATTTTAGGCACTGTGGATATCCTAAAAGATATCCACAGTTGTGTTGATGTTTTAAACAGAAATTTGAAAGCTGGGATAATTTCCCAGCTTTTTTATTAATGAATTCCCTCAGCTTTACGTTCCAGCATAATCTGTTTCAGTACCGCCCGTGGCTGGGTAAACCAGATGCCAATCAACACCACACTTGCCAAAGCAAAAGCCCAGATATGGAAATATGTGTACAGCACACGTACCAGCTCAATAATCGCAAAAAAGCTGATCATCAACAGCATGGAAACAGCGGCTGCCACCGTACCTTTTGACATCTCTGAAGACATCAGGGCAAAGCGGTACATTACGGAAAAACTGATTCCCTCACCCAGGCTCACCAAGGTCATGCCAATCAGCAAGCAGGGCACCAGATAACTTTGCCAGATCACGCCTAACACCAGAAACAGTGTTCCCAGCAGCATAATTGGCAAACCTATCAAGATGGTTTTACCCAAGGGAAAGCGGTCAATGACCTTGATCAGGATAATGTTGCCCGCAATAAGTCCAAAGAACACGGGAAACTGCGCCAAACCATATTGCACACTGCTCAGCTTGAGTTCATCCACCAAAATAATCGGAGAAAGCGCAATCCAGAGCATTAAGGGCATGCCAACCAAAGGTAAGGCAAGACTGAGGCTGAGGAAACGGCGGTCCGTAAACACCTTTTTGAAGTCATCAAAAATATAGATAAAAGGCTGTCTGGCTCGGCTCTCCTGTCTGGATGGCATAAATTTCTTTAGACCAAACCAGCTTAGAAATGACACGGCGGCAATTGCAACAAAGCCCCAATGCCAGGACACATAATCAATCAGGAAAGCACCCAGTACAGGACCAAGCAAAGGCGCAAGCAGGGAAATATTCGCCATCAGCGCCATCACCTTAATGGCATCACGCTCCTCAAAAGTCTCCTGAATGGCGGCATAGCCCACCGCTGAAATCACGGTCAGGCCGATGCCCTGTAAAAAACGCAGGGCGAGAAACTGTTCAATGTTATGGGTCAGTAAAATAAGCAAACAACAGAGAGTAAAGAACGCCACACCAGCCAATAAAACCTTTTTACGTCCAAGCCGATCAGACAATGGTCCCAATAGCCATGCGACAGTAGCTCCACCAAGCAGGTAAAACGACATGGAGGATGGCGCCCAGGTGGCACTGACCCCAAATTGTTCCGTAATTGCCAGCATGGCTGGCTGAATCAGGTCATTACCGATATAGACTGAAAATTCGAATAGCACCAAGGCTAATGGAAACATAAGCGTTATACGGTTTAACGTCATGTTTTGATGATTTGTTGTCATGTTCCATTCACAAAAATAACCAACTCGGGTTCGCTCCATTTCCCATAAACGGAAATGGAATCATCACCACAAGACTTTATGGTTGAGATTTAAATTTTGATGTCATGCTGTGAGACAGCATGTGATAAATGTGAAAACACCGTATTCACAGGGTGTATATAAGAAAAATGATTTATTTACGTGAGACTGGTAAATATTTTTTACCTTTTGGCCAAATTGCCAGACGCAACTTTAGCATTTTTTCAAAATGACCGCAATTTGTACAATCCGAATGATTGTTTAGATATGTGAATAACCGAAAAGTTATCCACAGTTTTGTCTATCTTTTAGGCTGAACCACAGTTCACAGGTCAATCATGGACAAAGCTCAAACTGGAATTTATCGGTATTGTCTCCCCTTGCACATTGATAACTTTGTTTCTTGTTCACGATCTTCCAGACCTCCTGATCACGTTTCAACTGGTATTCAGTTCGTACCGCAATCACTGAATCATCCTGCTGGGCCTGTTCAACCGTCACCTGTGCATCGGTTGGGTTCTCAGCACTGTTAAACTGCTGGTCTATTTTTAGGTTGCTTTCATCATGGAACAGGTTTGGCTGATCCAATAAAACCGCATGCATTACGGTACTTTTTTGCACCGCCGCCTGTTGCTGTGATTGCGCAATAGGTGGATTACATGCTGCCAGAAACAGGCTGCATCCCAGAATCATCCAGATTTTATGCATTTTGTATCGTTCCAATTTGCCCGATTCATTTATGCTACTATGCAAAACTTAATTGCCAAGCAATAAAATGTTATGGCTTGCAAAAGATTTGTTGTCATGATCAGATGATTGATAATGACATAAAGTATTAAAAAGACTGATTTTATAACATCAATATCACAATAGATTGGGCATCATGATATGGCAGATTTAGCCAGAAATTTAACGATTATTTTAATCGTGGGCAGCACTTTGGCTGGCTGCTCCAAAAAAGAAGAAAGTGCGGCAAGTGATGCCGCGGTTGCCACAGAAAGCGCAGCCTTAGATAGTGAAGCGATTCGCACCAACGCCGCCAAAAACCCAGAAAAACTGGTCAGTACCCAGCAAAGTGCCCTGGAGCAAAGCCGTCAACTGGTCAAAAGTGCCCAACTGCAATTTGAAGTACAAGATGTGTTAAAAACCACATCAACACTGGAACAACAGTTGTTGCAATACAATGGCTATATTGAAGAAAAACAGGTCAATTATCAGGTCAGTGACAGTTCCCAGCGTAACCGTATTGATGGCAGTGTCGATATTTATGAAAAGATCACGCCAACCGTACAGCTCACCGTGCGCCTACCCAATGACCAAGTCACAACTTTTCTGAATAATCTTCTGCCGCTTATGCTGAACTTTAACAGCCAAAGCTATGAGGCAAAACGCTATGAATTAAAGCGACTCGAAGAAAAGCTCAATACCGCAAACCAAAGTAACAGCCCATCCAATGCGGTCAACAACCAACTGCAACAATTGACCGATTTGGAAGTCAAGGACCGCCTGGCTTATAGCACCATTCGGCTTGAGTTCTATCAACAGCCGAAAGTCCGTAAACGCCATGATTTAAATATCCATCGCATCGCTACATTGGACAGTGATCCATTAATGACACGAATTGCAGAATCATTCAAAGTCGGTTTAGCTTATTTTAAAGAAACCCTACTCTGGCTGATTCAATTCTGGGCATTCTACCTAGTCATATTTGCCATTTGGATGGTTCGTAAAGTGTATAAGGCAACAAAGCACAGCAGCTAATTATTGATTTTTGATCAATAGTATTTTGCTGATTTACGCATTTTTACTCATGAATAGATTCCCTAAAATGCATTCAAGTTTTAGCAATCTATTTTTGAGTATCCCATGAGCAATATTCTAATTATTAACGGTGCCAAACAATTTGAACATTCCAATGGCGAATTGAATGACACCCTTACCCAGTTTTCTGAAAGTTATTTAATAACGCTGGGCCATAAGGTACAGGTCACACGTACTGATAGCGACTATGACATTCAGGCCGAAATTGAAAAATATTTATGGGCGGATGTGGTGATTTACCAAATGCCAGGCTGGTGGATGGGTGCGCCGTGGACCATGAAAAAATACATTGATGAGGTTTTCACGTTTGGTCATGGTTCACTGTATGCCAGCGATGGACGCAGCCGTTCAGATGCCTCAAAAAAATATGGTTCAGGTGGCTTGATTCAGGGCAAGAAATACATGCTGTCGCTGACCTGGAATGCCCCGATGGAGGCCTTTACCGATCCAGAGCAGTTTTTTCATGGCGTAGGCGTTGATGGCGTGTATTTACCATTCCATAAAGCCAACCAGTTTCTAGGCATGAAAGCACTGCCAACATTTATCGTCAATGACGTGATCAAGATGCCAAATGTGCCAAGTTATCTTGAAGCCTACAAAACCCATTTAGATCAACTTTTTGCAACTGCACAAACAGGAAAATAACATGCTGACCATTATTGCTGAAATCCGCACCCATGCAGGTGCGGAACATCGTCAGGCCGTTCTGGATGCCTTTCAAGAAATCATTCCAACCGTACTGGCGGAAGATGGCTGTCATGGTTATGAGCCGCTGGTTGACCATCTTCCAGCAATTGCCATGCAGACACAGGATGAAAACAGCATTGTCATGCTGGAGAAATGGCAAAGCACAGCACATCTGGAAGCCCATATGCAAACTGCACACATGCAGCAGCATTTTGAAGCGACCAAAGCGCATGTTGCTGATGTGAAAATCCGTATCTTAAAAAGCGGAATTTGACAGATAAAATGATCAGTAGACCAAGCCTCTACTGATAATAATGCTGTTTCAAATGACGGCTATATTCGGTTAAATACGCTTCCAGACTCGCACGTCGATCAGCTTTCTGCATCTCTCTTGCCGCTAGCTGCTCAATTTTATTATCCAGCAACTTGAGAATGGCCGTCTGTTCAGCTTCGGGTAACTGTGCCTTTTCTTTCTGCTGCTTTTTGATTTCCAGATAATCCTCAGCCCAATGGCGCAACGGATCATGCTCAGAAACCTGTTCAAATAATGTGGTGATCAGCAATTCAGGCATGATTTCCTGTATGGCTAACTCTGCCGACATCAAGCCACGAATCGAATAAAATACTTTTTTATAAGTAAAGTTATCCGCGGTTTGCATCACTTTCATGCCACCTTTCGCCAATGACAAATAGTGGTGATACAAGGCGCTATAATCAATGCGTTCAAGCAGACCATCCCGAAAACCTTGCCATTCTGGAAAGGCATTAAAATAAACAATATGCGCTCGCACCCATTCCAGAACTGTTGGATTACTTTTAGCAAGCAGTCCAAACATTTTATCCAGATCATAGGACACAAAGTCAAAATCACCGTCCATGACTTCGATCAGGTCACGGTATTTTTTATAGTCAAAATACTGGTCTTTACTCGGTAAATGGAAACCCCGTACATCATAGTCACTGTCAGGACTTGCCATTCCCCATAAACGGCTACCACTTTCAATATAAAAAAGAGGAATGTCCTGGCGTTGTTGAAAGAGTTTTTCAATTTCGTGATGGATGTTCATTTGTATTACTGCTCAAGCTTAGGTAAATCAACTAATTGGATATTATTAATTTCTACAATATTAGGATTAGGTTCAAACTTCAACCAACCTTTTTTCATCCAAAGTTCAACTTTATCTTTTCCTAAAATAGCCAATAAATTATTCAAAAGTGAAAATTTTGCATTCTTATCAAAGTAATACACTGTAATTTTAACATTTCGATCCATCTCATCATTTAGACTAAACAAATCAAAAATATAGTCCCTATCAGAAACATCTAATGAATGCCCCCAAATATGAAAATTGAGATCCAACTGTCCAGATTCTGTAATCTGTTTCATACGATTTTGTTCTGATGGAATATCAGTATAAGAATAATTTTCGTGCTTATTTAATTGGTAAATATTATCCTTCACTTTATTTTTATATTTTTCTAAAAATAAGTAATCCGTGTTTTTCAAAAGCTTTTGATGATACTTGGTAAAACCATAAGCCTTTAACTTTTTTAAATTTTCATGTTCTATATCTGAAACTCCTAAAACAATATTTTGGAATTCACCATGACTACCATGTAAGTACTCTATTTTCACAGAATCGTGAATCCGTGCATAAGTGTTTGTATAGTTAAATGAAAAAATTAGATCTGGATAATTCCATTCTTTAGTGTCAATGTGTAATTGTACTTGAGGTCGAAATTCATTTACTATCAAATCTAAATAAAGATTAAAAATTTCGATAAATTCCTCTAGCTGTAAATATAAGTAAGCTAAAAAACCTGATGGGTTGAAGCCATTTTCTAAGTTTGCACCATGACAAAAAATAGGATTTAAATTATCCCTGTTTTTTTCTTTAAATGATGGTCTAGAATCTATGTAAACTGAAGGTAATTTATATTGATAGCTTTCAGGTTTAATAAATTTAAAAAAACTTAATATTTTAAAATCTTTTTCTATAATTTGATTTTCCTCTCTTTTGTCATATTGAAAATATTTAAAAAATTCTTTTGGACTTTTTATTTTTTCTATTTCCATAATACAACTTGCTAAAACCCCAAGTACTTCTTCAATTTTCTGTTCAAAGTCAATCCAAGTTTTTATTTCCTCAACATGGTTTTTAAAATATTGATACCAGTCATTGAGCTTTAAACGATATTGCAACTTCAATACATCTTGACACGATATTTTGATTTGCTCAGTTAAATAGAGTTCCTTCGTTTTCTCAATAAACCATTTATCTCTTATGCAAGAAAATAGCTCATTAAAATCCATATCATAATTTGGTTGTTCTGCCTCCTTTCGTTTCTCAAATATTTGATCGAGCATTCTCATCCACTCATTCACTGTATGAATAGATAGATCAACTACTTTTTCACCTGTTTCCTTGAATTCTATGGCCCTCATGACATCCATGAAATGATCATACTTTGTAGGCAAGTAGTGAGATAAATCAAAGCCATTACCAACTATTAGAATATTCATTGTTATAAATTCTCAAAAATAAAAAAGCGCATCATCCAATACGCTTTTAGCAGAACTTCTTTTGTTTAATCAAGCATTAAAGATCAAATAACTTCCCTGGATTCATAATCCCATTCGGGTCAAAAGCTAATTTTAGAGCTTTCATATATTCAATTTCTTCAGGCGAACGTGAATATTCCAGATATGGCTTCTTGGTCATTCCCACGCCATGCTCAGCAGAAATAGAACCATCATATTTTTTCACTGTTTCAAACACATATTTATTGACCACCTGACACTTGGCAAAGAACTCATCTTTAGTCAGGTTTTCAGGTTTTAAAATATTTAAATGCAAATTACCGTCACCAATATGACCAAACCAGCAAATCTCAAAGTCTGGATAGTTGTCTGCAACAATTGCATCAATTTCAGCAATAAATGTAGGCACATGCGTAATCAACACAGAAATATCATTTTTATATGGAATAAACGGCGCAATCGACTCTGAAATATCTTCACGTAAACGCCATAAGCTTTGTGCCTGTTCCAGACTTTGGCTCATTACCCCATCAATCACCCAACCCTGTTCCATGCAATGCTCAAAAATTTGCATGGCTTTGTCCATAATTGGTTCATACGGCGCTTCAAATTCCAATAACACATAGAACGGACATTGGGTTTCAAATGGACGTTGTACATGACCACGATCCAGGACTTTTTGCATCGCCACTTCACCAAAGAACTCGAATGCAGTCAGGTCGATTTCTTTCTGGAATGCATGTAACACAGGCATCACCGCTTCAAAGTCAGGCGTACCCAGCACCATCACCTGCAAGTTTTGTGGTTGACGCTCAAGCTTGATTTCCGCCTCAGTCACAAGTCCTAACGTACCCTCACCACCGATGAATAAATGCTGCAAGGCATAACCCGTGGCATTTTTAATCATACCCTTGTTTAAACGGATCACATCACCTTTACCTGTCACCACAGTCAGGCCCAGCACCCAGTTACGGGTCATGCCGTATTTAATAACCTTGATGCCGCCTGCATTGGTTCCAATATTGCCACCGATTTGGCTTGAACCTGCTGATGCAAAATCCACTGGGTAATACATGCCCTGCTCTTCGGCATAGTTCTGCAACTGTTCAGTCACCACACCTGCCTGTACACGCACCATACGGTCGGCTGGGAAGAACTCCAGAATCTGGTTCATCTTGTCAAAGCTGATGACAATCTCGCCATTGGTTGCCACCGCACCCGCAGAAAGACCCGTACGACCACCAGATGGTGTAATTGCCACATTAAACTGGTTGGCAAGTTTCACAATAGCCTGAACCTGCTCCGTGCTTGACGGGAAAACGATGACTGATGGGTTCGGATCAAAATGTTTGGTATGGTCCCGCCCCCAGTTTTGCAGACTATCGGCATCGGTTTTAATACGGTTTTCACCCACAATTGCCGTTAGTTGGGTCAATAACTCAGGTGTTAAAGCGACTGAAGCATTCATCGTTTACAGGCCTAGCAAGAAATAAATATCGGATTTCTGGATGACAACATCATATTTTTCAATCTATTAAAACAGATGATAAAAACATCCAAAATATAGAAACGCTACAGGACAGCACAAACCCTATCTCGTTGAGGTTTGACCATCAGTTGCATGCATTTTACATTGAAGCAGGCATGGGATAAAGCGCAGGATCAAGATACTGTGACAACAAAATGTGTATCAGCCATAAAATTCATGTGGAGCTGAAAAATTATCAACAATTCTGCTGTGGTAATTTTAAAGCAAATATCTATAACTGCATGCTCTATGCTATGATACGGCAACTAAATTTTGGCCTTTGTAGCGGAGCCGTAATGAGCCAACATCTTTCTCTACCTAAAGACAAAATCCGTTTTCTTTTATTAGAAGGTGTGCATCAAAATGCCATCGATACCTTAAATGCAGCGGGTTATACCAACATCGACTACCACAAGACTGCGCTTGAAGGCGAAGCTTTGAAAGAAGCGGTCAAGGATGCGCACTTTATTGGTATCCGTTCGCGTACTCAATTGACTGAGGAAGTCTTTGAAGCGGCAAATAAACTGATTGCGGTGGGTTGCTTCTGTATCGGGACCAACCAGGTCGATTTAAAAGCGGCGATGTCCCGTGGTATTCCTGTATTCAATGCACCGTATTCAAACACGCGTTCAGTCGCTGAATTGGTTCTTGCTGAAGCCATTTTATTACTTCGCCGTGTTCCTGAAAAATCAAAGGACACACATGCGGGTGGCTGGAACAAGTCTGCGGTAGGTTCGTTTGAAACACGCGGTAAGACTTTAGGTATAGTTGGTTACGGTTCAATTGGTTCACAACTTTCTGTTTTAGCAGAAAGCCTAGGTATGAAAGTCATCTATTTTGATGCCGTGACCAAGTTACCACTGGGTAATGCACGTCAAGTTGGTTCTTTAGATGAGCTTTTGGCAACTGCTGATGTGGTTTCCCTACACGTTCCAGATGTGCCATCTACACGTAACTTCTTCAAGAAAGAACAGTTTGCACAGATGAAAGAGGGTTCGATCTTCATCAATGCTGCACGTGGCACCTGTGTCATCATCGAAGATTTGGCTGATGCGATTAAATCTGGCCACATTGCGGGTGCGGCGGTTGACGTGTTCCCAAAAGAGCCTAAAGCAAATGGCGAAGAATTCCAGTCTCCACTTCGTGGCTTGGACAACGTGATTTTAACTCCTCACGTAGGTGGTTCGACCATGGAAGCGCAGGCGAACATTGGTCTGGAAGTTGCTGAGAAATTTGTGGCTTACTCAGATAAGGGTATGACCCTATCTGCAGTGAACTTCCCAGAAATCGCATTGCCACTGACTGAAGGCCAACATCGTTTACTTCACATCCACAAGAACATTCCAGGTGTATTGTCCAAAATCAACACCCTGTTTGCTGAGCAAGGCATCAACATCTCAGGTCAGTCTTTAATGACCAAAGGTGACATTGGTTACCTTGTGATGGATGTAGATGCATCTGCATCTCAGGAAGCACTGGATACCTTGCACAATGTTGAAGGTACGATCCGCGTACGTGTATTGTTCTAATCAGGACAATTCAGGAAAAGCCACAGTTTAAGCTGTGGCTTTTTTATGGGCGTTTGAATTATTATGTGAAATAGATTCTATTTATACCAATCGTTCCAATAATTAAGTTGCTCCCATGTCCAAGACACCTGTACATGCCTTACTGTTATTAATGATTGCCATGTTATGTGTACAGGGTAGTGGTTCTTTAGCAAAGATTCTCTTTCAAAGTTTTCCAGTCTTAACCGTCTCCGCCATGCGTTTATTTTTTGGCGCAATGATCTTGGCAGTGATCTTTAAAATCTGGAAGATCAATTTCAGCAATGTACACTGGAAAGCAATCCTCAGCTACGGTATGGCGCTCGCAGGGATGAATGCCCTGTTCTATTTGTCCCTTGAACGTTTGCCATTAGGTTTGGCTGTAGCCTTTGAATTTATTGGGCCACTGAGTGTGGCGCTGTACCATGCCCGTCAAAAATACGACTTTATCTGGGTGGGCTGTGCCATTCTGGGCTTGGTGCTGCTGTTTCCCTTACAACAGGCCCAGCAGGGTCTCGACCTAATCGGTGTATTGTTTGCGGTCAGTGCAGGTGCATGCTGGGCATTTTATATCATTGCAGGGCAAAGACCCTCTGGCATTTCTGGCAATCATACCGTTTGTTTAGGGATGAGCATTGGTATGCTATGCTTGCTGCCTTTCGCGGCTTTCTCTGGTGCAGGCGGGCATGTGTTTGAACTGCCAAATTTATATTATTTTATTGGACTAGCCATCTTAGCCAGTGCCTTACCATTCTCTTTGGAAATGATTGCTTTACGTAATTTAACCCCACTGAGCTTTGGCACCTTGATGAGTCTGGAACCCGCTGTGGCGGCGCTGTCTGGATTTATTTTTCTGGGTGAAACATTACTGTGGAATCAATGGCTGGCCTTGATGACCATTATCATTGCATCCATTGGCTGCACCGTGACCACCCAGCATGCCCGTCAGCAAAAAGAGGCCCTATGAAAAATCTCCAGTTGCTTGCCGTGCTGTATATGGTTTTATCCATGATGGCCTACCAGATCAGTGCCTCATTTGCCAAACAGTTGATTGCAACCCTTGATCCATTGACCGTCACGATTTTAAGGCTCAGTTTCGCCACGGTTCTGGTTGCGTTCATGTTCCGTTCATGGAGGATTTTATCCAGGCTCAAACAGCTCAAATGGCGTGACCTGTTACTTTACAGTGCCTCTTTAGGCTGTATGAACATCCTGTTCTACAGTTCTTTAGGAAAATTGCCACAGGGAATTGCTGTGGGGCTGGAATTTATTGGCCCCTTGGGTCTGGCCCTGCTTTCAATTAAACAGCGTAGCGATTATATCTGGGTGGCTTTCGCAATTTTAGGGATTGCCCTGATGGTGCCGTGGCATGATGCCAATGCCCAAAACTTTTCCTATATCGGTGCGGCATGCGCACTCGGGGCTGGTTTCTTTTGGGCACTGTATATCTATTTCGGGCATCGGGTGGTCCAGCAAAATATTGGTATGCATGCGCTAACCATCGCGATTAGTATGTCCGCCATCACTTTACTGCCTTTTGGTTTGTGGAATAATGCACCCGCTTTGCTGGATACTCAATACTGGGGCAAGGCACTGCTCATTGCCCTATTGGCAACCGCAATTCCCTATGCACTGGATTTGATGGCACTGAAACAATTGAGCAAGCTGAGTTATGGCACACTGTCCAGCCTTGCGCCCGCGCTGGCCGCATTGGCAGGACTGTTTTTACTGCATGAACAGATTAGCCTGATTCAATGGGTGGCATTGGGCTGTATTATGATTGCCTCCATTGGCGTCACCTTGCGTGGAGAGAAAACAGCGGCATCAGCATGATGCTGTTCTCTCTCCCTCATTGAAAATATTAGGCTTCTACGGTTTTGTATTTACGATATTCAGCAAGATATTTTTTGGCCAAAGTTTCTTTTTCAGCATCCTCCAGGATTTTTCCCGCCTGCTGGAAAAACTTGTGTTCTTCCTCTTTTAAATGATGATGGACTTTTTCACTGAGCTGTTTGGCGATGGCAAGCCAGCCTGGATTACTCATGTCGGTTTCCTCAAGCTTCTCCACCAGTTCATCCATTTCATGGTGCTCAGCCAGTGCATGCCGTGTAATGTCCAGCCCCACATCATTAAACATTAAGGGGATATATAAATAACGGTCTTCAGCAACCGAATGCGCATAAAGTTCGTTCTTGAGCTGTTTAAACAGCTGTTCCCTTTCCTCAGTATGTCCGCTGGTTTGAATGAGCTGTTGTGAGAGACTGCGCTGTTGTTCGTGACTTTCCCTCAGTGCTTCAAATATATTCATTATTCACCTCTATGATTGGCTGACATCATTCACACCCATATTTAAATTCTTTATTGGGCTGTTCTGCTTGGCTAGCTTTCATATTAGAAAATGGCACTTTCTAAAACAGCGCTGTTTCAGTATGTTTTTGTATATAAAATTTATTTTTATAGATCAGGCTGCAATCAAAATCTGGTAGGCCAATCGGCAAATCAGAATACTGACCAGTATCAGGAATAAAATACGGATAAAGCCACTGCCATATTTTAACGCCAACCGCACACCCAATAATGAACCCGCAATATTGGCAATCGCCATCAACAAGCCCAGCTGAAACATTACATGGCCTGTTGGAATGAAAAAGCTCAGTGCCGCAAGGTTGGTCATGAAATTGCCGATCTTGGACAATGCCGAAGCATGTAAAAAGTCAACCTGTAAAAAACGAATAAAAAAGAAGATAAAGAAGCTGCCTGTGCCTGGACCAAAGATTCCATCATAGAAACCAATGGCGAGACTGCCGATTACAGCGAAAATCAGCAGTTTTGGAGTGATTCGCTGGTCCACATGCACTTGCCCAAACTGTTTTTTCATAAAGGTATGGATGGCGATCACCACCAGCATGACCAATACAATCGGTCTCAGGATATGGGTGGGCACCATTGAGACGCAGGCAGCACCAACAAAAGCGCTGATAAAGGCAAACACGGCGATCACGGCCAATAGCGACCACTGCAACTTCACACGTTGTATAAATGAAAATGCGGCTGAACCTGTCCCACAAATCGAGGCCAGTTTATTGGTTCCAAACAGGGTTGCTGGCGCTGTTTGTGGTAATGCACCCATCAATGCTGGAATCTGAATCAGTCCACCACCACCAACCGCGGCATCAATGGTTCCCGCACAAAAGGCAAAGAACACCAGACCCAGAATCAGTTCCCAATCCATCAACAGCAACCTTATAGATTTAACAGGCGTTTTGGTACAAGACGTTTTTTATCGGTGATTTCCGCCAGCCCCAGACAACGTTCGCCATCAAATACCAGCACCTCAGCCGCCGCCTCATGCTCAATATTGCTTTCCTGACCGTTGCAGAAATACTTTTCACGGCCCTCGGGTAACTGCACTTTGGGAAAATGCTCAACAGGCGCACAAACAGATAGTAATAATGCATCACGCTGTTCCAGAGTCAGGCTTTCCAGATATTCAATGGTATAGTCTGGATTAATCTCAAAATGCCCTGTTTGAGTACGATGTAATTTTGTTAAATGTCCACCACAGCCCAAAGCTTCACCAATATCTTCACCTAAGACCCGAATATAAGTTCCCTTTGAACAAGTTACATCTAAAGTTAAGCTGTCCTCTGTGAAATCAATCAGTTTTAACTCATAAATCGTCACAGGACGTGCTGCACGTTCAATCTCAATGCCTTGACGCGCCAGTTCGTACAGAGGACGGCCATCACGTTTCAGGGCTGAATACATCGGTGGCACTTGCTGAATGTCACCACGGAATTGCGCCAATACCTGTTCAATTCTTTCTGCCGTTAAAACAGGCACATCTCTCTGCTGAAGAATCTCACCCTCAACATCACCTGTGGCGGTGGTTTGCCCCAGCTTCACCGTGGTTTGATAACGCTTGGTTGAATCCAGCAGATAATGTGAGAACTTGGTCGCCTCCCCCAGACAGATCGGTAACAGGCCTGTTGCAAGTGGGTCCAGGGCACCTGTATGCCCTGCCTTTTGCGCATTAAAAAGTCGGCGGACTTTTTGAAGTGCGGAATTGGAACTTAAACCTAAGGGCTTATTTAATAAGAAGACACCACTGAGATGGCGATAAGAACTTTTTTTCATAAATGAAAAGTCAAACTATAAAGCGGTATTTTATCAAAACTATTCATCGGATTTTTAAAAATTACGTGTTTAAAAAAGCAACAAATATGATAGATTTTCTTTCGTTTTCGAAATTAAAAGCAAATGGATCATGCTTAATGAATAAAATTAGAAAAAAAATATTCCTATTATGTAGCTTATTGATCATTTCAGTTTCAATGCTGAGTGTTGTGTATTGGTTATACCCTCAAGATCAGCAGCCACAGTTCAAATCAACTGGTCAATCCAGCAGCACATTTAATTCAGCAGACCATTCAGATAATTCAGGCCCAGCACATGCACGTGACGCAGCTTTTAACAGCACAAGCCAAATGGATACTGAAATCAACTGCAAACTACAGTTTAATGCATCACAAAAATTAGTCGTGAATGAGCTAACCCGAGACTGCTTTGAATATTTCATTTCCCAATATGGCGAACGAAATATTCATGAAATCCGACAAAATTTTCAGCGCTATATTGCCAAAGGTTTTCAGGCATCGGAGCAGCAGCAGATTCAGGAATTATGGTCACGTTATTTGAGCTATCGGGAACAGCTGAGCAAATTGCAGATGAATCAGCCTGCTCAGGAAAGTTATGGCTATTTTCAGGCAATCTTCGATGCAATGCATGACCTAAAGCAGCGTTTCTTTTCTCAAGTTGAAATTGAGGGCCTGTTTGGTACAGAGGACATCTACCAGCAATATACGCTTGACCGTATGCGCATTTTAGAAAATAAAAACCTGGATGCCGTCAGCAAGGCTAAACAGCTACAACAGCGCTTTGACCAACTTCCACAGGATTGGCAGGAAAACCTCAAGGATTTGTCCAAACTGGAGGATTTACGTTCCTTAACTGAACAGATCAAGGCCAGAAATGGTTCAGCACAGGAATTGCGGGATATGCGGGTCAACTTGGTTGGCGAGGCTGCCACCCAACGTCTGGAACAACTGGACCAGCAACGCTCAGACTGGAAACAACGCGTACAGTCCTATCTGGATGAGCGCAAGACCATTGTGGACAGCAATATGAGTGCATCGGCCAAAGATCAGGCCATTCAACAGCTCAAACAACAACAGTTCCAGTCCACACAGGAACAGCAACGTCTACAAACATTTGAAACGGTCTATGACCAAGGAGGTCCCTTACCCTTTAGCAACTAGGAACACCTAATACAAGACATTGAAATAATGCGATTTAGCACGGATGCAATGTCAGTTCGCAAGAACATGAAGACCCATATGAAAAACAAAAATTGAGAGTAATATCATGCAAAAACTTATTCGCTATCTTGCCGTATCCATTATGGCAATCAGTGCATCAGCCAGCTACGCTTCCAATGCAACCCAGGTCAAGGAAAGCTTTGTGCTCTCCAGCTATGCCAAAACCAAGTATCCCATTGTTTTTGTACATGGGGTGGCAGGATTTTCACGCGTTGGCAGTGATCCTCTAGGTGTCGATTACTGGCACCAGATATTGCCTGACCTTGCACGAAATGGTGCCAATGTCTGGACCACACGCCTTTCCCCCTTTAACTCAACTGAGGTTCGTGGTGAACAGCTAGTGCAGCAAGTTGAGGAAATCCTTGCCATTACTGGGCAGCAAAAGGTCAACCTGATTGGTCACAGTCAGGGGGGGCCAACCATCCGCTATGTTGCAGGTATCATGCCGAGCAAGGTGGCATCACTGACCAGTGTCAGTGGTACGCATAAAGGCTCGCCTGTTGCCAGCCTACTGATGAAGACCGATGGAACCATCTTTGGCTCTGCTGGAGCAGCCATGGCCAACTTCTTCTCAGGCGCGATTACATGGTCACAGGGACTCAACCCGAAAAGCTATCCACATGACGCGATGGCGGCAGGACGCAGCATCTCGGTTGAGGGCTCAACGGCATTTAACACCCGATTCCCAATGGGCGTACCAACCACAGCCTGTGGCGAGGGCACTTATCAGGATAAAGGCATTTATATGTATTCATTCTCTGGCACACAGGCACTGACCAACATCCTTGACCCACTCGACCCCTTGTTTGCAGGTACAAGTCTGATTGTTGACATCAAGGGTGACAATGATGGCATGGTCAGCCGTTGCAGTGCCAAGTTTGGCAAGACAGTTCGGGACAACCTGCCATGGAACCATGCCGATGAGGTCAATCAGGTGCTGGGGTTGAAATCAATTTTCGCACCTGACCCTGTGGATATTTACCGTCAACATGCCAACCGCCTAAAATTGCAGGGACTGTAAAACAGGTATAAAAAAATGCGCCAGATGGCGCATTTTTTTGCTTTAAAACGAGGCTAAAATTAACCTTGTTTACGTGCTGGCAACTTCTCACGAATACGTGCAGCTTTACCAGACAACTCGCGTAGGTAGTAAAGTTTAGCACGACGAACGTCACCACGACGTTTCACTTCGATTTTAGCAACGATTGGAGAGTGAGTTTGGAAAACACGCTCAACACCAACACCGCTAGAAATTTTACGAACTGTGAAAGCAGAGTTTAAACCACGGTTTTTCTTCGCGATTACAACACCTTCAAATGCCTGAAGACGCTCACGGTCACCCTCTTTTACTTTAACTTGGACAATAACAGTGTCACCAGGAGCAAAAGCAGGGATATCAGTTTTTAACTGTGCATTTTCAACAGCTTGAACTAAAGGATGTTTACCACTCATTGTGGAATCTCCAATATGTGCGGGAGAGAAGAGGTCTCTTACACCGCTGGGAATAGAGGCTAAGGCGCATATCTCCCGTTTAACTTTCCCTTTAGGACAACATTGCCTTAAAGAGCCTATTTTTAACTTAAACTAGGTTTAAGTAGAACTCGAAGCCAGGCTTCTCGTCTGGTGCAAGGATCAACCGATATAGGTTTAATCCTGCGAATTTTTTAGCCATTTTTTTTGCTGCTTGCTCAACTCGAATTTTTCCACCAACTCTGGTCGGCGATCCAAAGTACGTTGATATCGCTGCAAAAAACGCCATTTCTCTATATTGGCATGATGTCCTGATTTAAGTACCTCAGGCACATCCAAACCCTCAAAATGGTCAGGCTTGGTATATTGTGGACAATCCAGCAGACCATCCACAAAAGAATCCTGTATCGCAGATTGCTCGTCAGACATGACATTGGGCAAACGGCGAATAATGCTGTCCAACAATACCATGGCAGGAAGTTCACCACCCGACAACACGTAATCCCCAATTGACCATTCCTGATCAACATAATGCTGGATTAAACGCTCATCGACTCCTTCATAACGTCCACACAATACAATCAAACCATCATAATCAACGAATTGCTGTACCGCCTGTTCATTTAGGGTTTTGCCTTGCGGTGACATATACACCACAGGAGCATGAACACAACCTACTTGCGAGGCAAGTTGTTTGGCATGGGTAATTGCTTTTGCCAACGGCTCAGCCATCATCACCATACCAGGACCACCACCGAAAGGACGCTCGTCCACGCGTTTGTAGTTGCCCTCTGCAAAATCTCGCGGATTAATACAAGTAACTTGTACAATCTGTTTTTTTGCGGCTCGACCACTAATCCCGTACGCTGTAATCGCTTCAAACATTTCAGGAAACAATGTGATGACTGCAAAAAACACCGCAGACTCCTTTATTTTCCTGCTGCGCTACCACCCTCTAAAGAGTTAGTAATCTACGCCCCAATTGACGTAAATGCGACCAGCTTCAAGATCAACACGTTGCACCACATCTTTATGCCACGGAATCATGCGCTCTTCGGCATCAATACTGTCAGCAGTGGCCTTGACCACCATAACATCATTGGCACCTGTTTCAAAAAGCTCAAAGATTTGACCGAGATTGACTTCCTGCTCATCATCACCAAGACCCAACACGGTTAAGCCCTTTAGATCTGACCAGTAATACTCATCTACATCTGCTTTTGGAAGCTGAGATTTGGCAATCCAGATATTGGCACCCACCAGATTTTCCGCACCAGTGCGATCACTCACACCCTTTAGCGAAACAACCAGACCTTTGCCATGTGGTTTCCAGCGTTTTACATCGACTATTTGCCAACTTGCCTTGGTCTCAATGTACCAAGGGAGGTAGTCAAATATATTGCTCATGGGTTCAGTATTGGAGTAAACCCAGAGCCACCCATTCAGTCCATAAGCTGAACGTAACTGTCCAATCTGAATACGATCTTCGGGTACATTCTGTATTGGTGTCATGGGCTATCTACTACAATACTTATGCAGTAGCCGCAGCTTTTTTAGCTTGAGCAGCTAAAGAAGCAACACGCTCAGAAGGTTGGGCACCTTGTGAAATCCAGTGTGCAAAACGGTCAGCATCTAAACGAACTTTTTCCGCTTGACCTTGTGCAGTTGGGTTAAAGAAACCAATACGTTCGATGAAACGACCATCACGTGCATTGCGGCTATCAGTCACAACGATTTGATAGAATGGACGTTTTTTTGCACCACCGCGCGCTAAACGAATAACAACCATGAGAACAACCTTATAATTTTTACGGATTATCCCTGCACCGACCATCGGCAACACTTCAAACCCCTTTCATAGAGGGCGATATTCTACGTCATATTTGCCCTGAAAGAAAGATTAATTTAAGGCTTATCCACAACTGTGAATTTAATCTTTATACCATCTGTATTTACCAGTCCTCTGAGTTGCTGCCACAACCATTGCTCGTAATACTAGCTGCTGTCTTGGTTTTGCATTTAAAACCTGTGCTTGTTAATAAAGCAGAATAATTTCGGGGGTTTTCACTTACGGCTTTCAGTGACCAGGTTTGTGAATTTACGGTAAGGGTAAGTGTAAACTTTTGATTGCCCGTTAATTTGTCCAATGGCAGCAATAAAGTCGTATTAGTTGCATTCGGAACATCAAAATAAGGACCTTTGTTGGTCGATGTACCTTTTAATACAAAGCCATCATAACTAAAGTTACGTGTACGATGCTGCTCTAACAGGGCAGAAATTTTCTGCATTTCCTGTTGTGCCGTGGATAAGTCTGCACGGCGGATATAGGTGTCATAACCAGGTATGGCAATCGCTGCGATAATTGCAACGATTGCAACCGTGATCATCAACTCTATCAGGGTAAAACCTGAAGCTTGATTCAATCGAAGCATGCTCCCTTTCAGAGACCTATCCTTATAAGGATAGGAGCTTTGTTCGAAATCAGAAGATTTATTTTTATTCATTATTTTCATACCATGTTAATGGCACAATCTGACGGCGCATTTGATTCACTGGCATCTGGCCTGTATTGTCCGTTCCATTTTGAATTAAACCACGCGATTGTAATTTACTGTTCGCATTAGTAATTCCAGCACCTATATTTAAAGGTACAATTCCCTTACCTGCCACAAAGTTACTCACTTGTCCTGGTTGCAGATCCTGTTCACAGATACCATAAGGTAGACAGTAACGATGAATTTTTGTTTCACCTCGAACTTGAACAGGGCAATCAATACTTAAACCTGGATCATATACACTCACATACAGGTTTTTATTCACCACCGCCATTTCTTCAAGAATCTTTTTACCTTTAGCTGCATCAGGATCTTTTCCCACTCCTGCATTTGGATCAAAAGAAATGACCCAACCATTTGGCATCAAGGCTTTTACCTCTTCAACATTTTTACCTTTAATCTCCTCTTGCGTTAATGCCGCATGTAAAGAATTTCCAGAAGTTGTTAAATCAATATCTTTGGTCAATGGTGTGAAAGCAGTTGTTGCATATAAATCAGTTCTTGTGACATCACGATCAAATAGATTATAGATTTCACCTGAACGTTCATCAGTTACAGGTAAGCTACGATTACCAGAAGCAATGCTGATCACTGCTAATGGTTTTTCATATCCATATACACTAAAAGTGGGTGCATCATAGAATCTAGGGCTACTACCATCCGCTTTATGCAAGTTCAGCAACCGTGTTGCATTCTTTGCAAAAGCACCCGCAGTGGCATTCATTTCCTGATTTAAGTCAATACGCCAAACCTGCCCACCCAAGTCGCCAAAGTAAAGATGGTCCATCAAACCATCTCCATTTCGGTCAATAGTATTGATTCTACTTACCACGCTATATTGCAGGGTTTTGACATTTAAGCCATGCTCTTTATTACCATCATTCCTGGTTGTTGCATTTGCGCTTGCCCACCATAACAAATCACCATTGTCCGCATCGAACATATAGACACCCGCCCCTTTTCTTGGGTCAGTTCGGTTTTCATCTTGTTTATAGTTGGCGTCTTCATACCCCATATCATAGCCACCACCGACCAACATCACCAACTTACGCTGTCCTTTCCAATTCACATAAGCCAATGTTGGTTTAGACCAGCTTTGCCCCATGTAACTCAGCGGCGTATTCACAGCAGCCTGCGCAGGGTCGATATGAAATTTCAATTTAGGTTGATCTATATCCGTTAAATCCAGCGCGTAATAACCGCTCCCTCCCATGCGCAAACCTCCATACAGCACTTGTTTACCCTTTAACTTATTGCTGCCACTATTGATTTCCCCAACAGTAGTGAAAACCTTGCCATCATTCATACCGTAGACATATTCAGTATATGCAGTCCACGCACCATCAATACCATAAGGCATATTCCGATATGTACCCTCGCGATTGGCGGTAAATGCCTTACGTTGTTCAGTATTTTCAAGCATTTCATTTGGTACAAAGGCAAATTTTTCTTTACCATTTTTTGCATCAACCACATGCAATAAACCTTGTGTTGTACCAAATACAATATAATCGTCGCGCTCTATACTGCCATCTGCTTTAAATTTACCTGATTGTGTAATTTTGAAAGGTGTGGAATGTAAAGGCATACCGAGTTGCCATAGTGGCTGACTTTCTTTCAGGTCTTTCGCTTTTGCTGTTTGTGCATCAACCTTATAACCCAATAAGTTGATCAAATAACCACCTAGAATATCTTTTGCTGAGCTATTCGACTGACAACGTGTACTACTGGCATCTGCTAGATAATCAGGTGTAATTGCTTTCAAACTTTTGCTTTCATTAAAAATGTAATTATTGTCTTTCTGTTCACAATCACGGTTAATCCATAATTTACGTGTCGAATCTTTATTTTTCTCACGCAATGTCTTTAACTGATCAACCATACCTCCAAGCAAAATCTCTGAACCATCTTTTTTCTCTTCTTTGTTGGCATTCCACTGATCTTTGAAGTCAATCGTGCTTTTCAGTTTAATAACTTGCCCACCATCTGTTTTATCTTCAGTCAAAACAGAATATTTTTTTAGATTACCAAACCAGCTTTGGTGATTGGTTGGAATAAACATACTGTTATACACATCATTATTAAGTTGATATGGAGTCAATGGGTCTGCTGGAATGGTGGCTATTCCCAAGAAAGGGTCTTGTTTTGCCTCAACAATTTGTTGGCTGAAATCCAGGATGCTCTGGGCGATGCTACCTTTGCTTGCTTCAGTGTACCAACCACCTTTACCATCTTTGCCCCAATTTACTAGATTTTCGATATCAGCCGTATTCGTAGGTGATGTTGGTAAAATAATATCAACCAAGTTAAGAAGTGGTTTTAGATCAACAATAATACTCACCACTCCTAAAGCTGTTCTTAAAAGTCCTTTAACTGTATTAAGTAGTGTATTTACGATGCTGCCATCTGCTCCTGCACCAACGACAGTATCATCATCCAAACGTACATAAGTAAACTCTTTACCAATTCCTGCCACACCCGTTTTAATTTCAACCTGTGTACGATAGTCGCTATTTTTATCTAATAATGCTTTTGAGTAATTCGATATACAGGACCATGTTGCAGTGGCAGAACCACGGCTAGCCCATCCTGCGGGAGAATTACCACAGAAATCGGATAAATTATTTGTTGGAGTTTTTCCAAGTGATTTTTGCATTACACGCTGCACACCCAAACTATCGGCAGAGCTAAGCTTAGGAATACTGCCTGTTAGAACAAAAATTCCTTGTCCCCGACATTCCTTAGTAGCAGACCCACTGACTTGCTGGCGGATATTTTCAGGATTGAGATAATTCTCACCCTGCATCGGAACACTACTATCGCGATAGTCATAACCAGAATATGTTGAGTCACCAATACTATAATAGCGAACAACCCTATTTAATCCCAATAATCCTGTGCTGACTTCTTCAGATCTTGAATAGCCTGGAATACTATAACGTTTATTTTGTGGAATACACAGTAACCCACTGCAAGGCTCTTTTTCATATTGTGAGCAGTTATTATCACTTCCCCTTGTTGTACATTTATAAGCGTAATTTGTATTGACAGGAGATTCATATTCTAAAAGTTTCTCACCTGTACCTTTTGTATTTTTACCAAGTAGATATGCACCCGTTTCAGCATAAGCCGTGGCGGTTGGAGTTTCCACATCATTCAATAAGCCCAATACTGCTGTTGGTAATCCACCAATGAGGTTTAAAACATTAGTTAATAACCCTGCAATATTTAAACCATCCAATACACTATTGAGTACACCCACCACACTGTCCAATACATCCCCTAATGGATCAGAGCTTGGAAAAAGCTTGTCAATTGCCGACTTTAATGCTTCTTTTTGTCCTGGCTCACTCAATGCCTTTGCAGGAACCACGATCATTCCTGCCTGATCGTTGACTCCTGAGCTATTCTTAGCAGGAAAAGTTGACAGTCCAATCACAACATTGTCTGCCAATGCCTCAATTCCTTTGCTTGAGTTACCATCCAAGACTTGTTTAACAGCTGTTCTGATACGGGATAAACGACTATAGCAACGATACCCTTCCCCAAGGCTAACATTCACTTTCAGCCGACCACTATCAGGTTTAGGGTCACCAGATGGCAAATCTGAAAATGGCGTACAACTGGCTCTCATATAGTCCAATGAACTTTGCAATCCCAATAAACTATTTTGACCTGTTCCCGTAACTGTATCGACTGTTCCAATTAAATCTAAAACTGATTTTGGGAATACCACATCACAATAAGCCTCTGTTCCCGCTGGTGGAGTTAATCGCACATCTACCGCTGGCAAGGCACCTACCACGCCAAAAATTTTACTACTGATACAAAGAGGGTAATCTTTCAATAAATCGAGAGTTGGCGATCCCATCGTCTGGGAGGTATCCACCATAAGCATAATTGTTTTCTTTCCAGCATTATTACCCTGCCGATAAATCTCAATATCACTGGCAAAGACCACAGGTGACAATATGAAATATCCAGTTAATACAGAACCTGCAAACAACATCCACTTCTTCTTTGGTTTGTAGGCAGTTTTATGATTAGACTCAATATTTTTTTGTTGTTTCATTTTATTGTTATTCATGAGATCTCTCTCCCTTATGAACCAGATGGCTCAAAATCAGATAAGAAGCGATATTCTGCAACTTGTGTGCTATATAAAATATTTTTATCCTTAAGGCACTGAACCAGTCCCTTTTCCCCTTTTTGCAAGACTTCTGCTGGTGGTTCCATGCTTTTATTCAAACACCCACCATTCGCATCAAACAAGTCTGCTTCAGGATTTGACAGCAAGCCTTTCATTACTGAGGTTACATAGACTTTTAAGCGCATACTGTTTTCAGTCTTAGCCGTAACAACATCTGTTCCTCTTGCCAACTCTGAAAAAGGTTGTGCTGTAGAAGTCGCTCTTTTGATATGGATTTGTGTGACCACCTGTGAACGTCCAGCCGAAATATCACTTGCATGACATGCACCACCATTGGTTGCCATCAGTTGGCTTTGTTTGGTCGCATTTTGCCAATACAACCAGCTGGCATTTGTTAGATCAAATGGTGAGTTACCTTTAAAACAGAAAATCAGCTCTTTATTCCAGTTATCTTCATTTCTGAAAAAACCAACAATCCCATTTGCCCCAGCAATTCTTTGTGTTGTTTCAGGACGTTGAAAGGCCATTAGCGCAGCATCGGAGTTTTTTAATAACAAGATTTGCACCTGATTATTACTCACTAACTTTAATGAGCTAATGCTTTCACGAATAGCGAGTGTCCCAACAATTGTGATCAACAGTAAAATCATTAACACCACGATCAGTGTGGAACCACGTTCATGTCTCATCATTTTTAAGTCCCCCCTGTGCAGGATGCGGTTTTAGTACTATCACACCCCTCAGAGATCCAACCCATTGCATTTCTTAAAGAAATTGTTTGGTCAACCACCTGACGCAAATGAGTATCCTGATAGGTGGGTGCCAAAGTTACTTTCGTACCCAGTACCTGAAATGGTTCTTTATTTCTTTCTTTAACCGTTGATTGATTACCTGCACTATCTTCTGATTGCACCAAGACACCAATTTGAATGGCGTGAACATGAGGGCGCACAGCTTGTATCACACCATCAACATTTTTTTTCTTGGCGGTCAAAGCCATATAATTCTTGATATCAGTATAGGCAAGTGTGCTATTCGCCTTATCCAGATCACCATCGATATACCCCAGCTTGACCTGAAAAAAATCAATATTAGGTAAAATGACCTGGCTGTCTTTCCAATCTAGTTGTATAGGCTTATCAGTTACTTTAATTGCATCTAATTGTGATTGGGTATATTGAGCAGCCTGACACCGTAGCGAATGCCGTGAATCTGTAGAGGTTGAACCGACATAATAGCGTTGCACCACAAAGGCATCTTTTGCCAATGTATTACCAGAACAATCAAAACCGCTTTGAGGAGCTTGATAGCGGATCAATAATTGATCATTGGTTAAGCCAGTGACGTGAGCATCACCAAAACTGGTCAATTTATTATCAGAGAAGCATGCAGAGCAATTTAAATTAATTTTTTCTCCCACATTGCTTGAGGTCAGTAATATCCCAGCATAAGGAATTTGGTCATTAATGGCTGCAACAGGGGCACTTAAATTTGCTTTACGAATATCATTAATAATAAAGTTTAAGCCAAAACTTGCATTGTTCTGAATATGAGCCATCGCTTTTTGTAACTTATAGCTAGTAATACCTGTAATAAAAAGTTGAATCGCGGCTGCAACAATAATGAGTCCCAAGGCAATTGAAATCATAAGTTCAATCAACGTAAAACCTGATTGTCTCTTTTGGCTAAGTTTAGAACTTGTAAGGCTTTCTTTTTTCATTTTAATAAGCCTCCAAAAATAAACAGTGTGAACCCTGAACATACACACCATCTTTAATACAATTTTCTAGTCCTTTTTCTCCACTTAATGATGTTTCATTCCAAGCCACATAAATACATTGTCGAGTATTTCCCGTTGGACA
Organism: Acinetobacter sp. GD03645; assembly: GCF_029845285.1. Lineage (NCBI taxonomy): Bacteria > Pseudomonadati > Pseudomonadota > Gammaproteobacteria > Moraxellales > Moraxellaceae > Acinetobacter > Acinetobacter sp. GD03645. The sequence continues at coordinate 119,472 of NZ_JAOCLL010000002.1, forward strand.
GGTACTCACTGACACATTCATTCCATTACGTTTCGCCTGAAGAGCTGCACCCTGCAAATCTTGTTCTGCTATTTTCTTTGGATTCGCTGCCACATTTTCTATTGTAGTTGTAGGGGCAGTTAATGGTCCAATACTATATTGACCATCTCTTAACGCCTGTGGATTTGCCCTCATTCTTTCTGCTAAATCCTGGGCAATAGTCAAAGCTAAAACCTGATTGTTTGCCTCCAAACTTGCATCAATCGCTCTAAGCTGTAGTAATGCGAAGCCCAATACACCTATCGCCAACAATACTAAAGCGACCAACACCTCAACTAAGCCTACACCTTTTTGTTTAATTATATTCATGTGCAAACCCCTTCTTTTATCCTTGTATCACCTGTAATACCAACATTGATACAATAAGAAAGCGCGTCTCGAGATAAAATGAAATTCACAGAGACAGGAATACTGCCGTTGCTACGAAATTGGATACTTTTTGCAGAAAGGCTCTCAGCCATTACCCCACGATCCAAATAAGCAACAAAAATTCGGTCTTTATAGGTATTTGTAATTGCCAATGCAGTGGCACACTCTGTCTCAGACAAAGAATCTAGACATACACCTGTAGTTTTACGCAACAAAATAGCTTTGCTTCTTGCTTCTGATATCTTTGAAACCAATTCACGAGCAGAAGATTCCAGCTTCTGACGTGTATAAGCTGTTGCAAAAGAGGGTGCTGCCATGACCACAATAATTGCTAGGACTGCAATTGTGACAATCAGCTCCACCAGTGTAAAACCTTTATTATTTACTTGTTGCATATAGCCCTCCATATGCACAAATCTTATTGTTTTAATCTGTTTTGTTATATTTGATTATCAGTTTTCTACCAAAATGATATGAAAGCTATTTTTTATAGATAAAAGGCATAAATCATCAGATAATCGAAAAATAATTCAAAATAAATCATTTTTTAAATAAAAATAGATAAACAATTCACAAATTTTAATAAAATTACTTTTGAATGAATCCTATTGAAATGAGAAAGGCGAGTATGTATACATACTCGCCTTTCTCATTTCAATAAAACTTTTTTGAATTAAACAATTATAAAACTAGCGACCATCCCAGTTTGATGTTGCGGATAAACTGCATGAGTTTACACCTTTTGCCCATGATCTTTGCCCTTGATCGTTTAGACAAATCCAGCCATTATTTGCTTGCGCAGTTCCTGTTTTCGGCTTGGCAATCAACAACCATGTCCGCACTTTTGCAGTAGCCACGGTAAGTGCAGTCCCATCTACATCTGTCAAGCTAACATCATATAAGGGTTTTGTCTTTGGCAAGGTTGATGATCCATACACATTTGCTATTGTTCTTCCTGAATAATTATTATTTGCCATACGGAAATTTGCCAAAGTACGTGCAATTTCTATCATTTCAGCCTGTGTCTCTGCACGATCTGTTCTAATTTTATAAGCGACGTATGATGGATAAGCAATTGCTGCTAAAATACCAATAATCGCAACAACAATCATAAGTTCAATCAGTGTAAAACCTTGCTTATACATCGTTACCACTCCTCACGACCAGCCGCAACAGAACCACAATCCGTGTAGGTTACGAGAGATTTGGTTTTATTTTTGCAGCGTAATCCAGAACTTGTCATTAATAAGTCATAATTTCTGGCATCACTCCCTTCAGCTTTCATTACCCAAGCCCGTGCTCTTATTACAGGAGGAATTGTTGGATCCGTTAATAATTTGGTTGGATCTTCTGCATCTCTGATTGTAATTGTATATTTGATATTGGGAGCCGTCGCTCCTCTTGGTAAAGTCACTGAATTCAATGGGGTTCCTGCTGGTATACCATAAATATAATTAGGATCAAAGCCTCTATAAGTAAAGTTCTTTGATTTATGACGCTCCAACTGCTCTGCAATTTTCTGCATTTCTTGCTGAACCATTGATACATCCGTGCGCCTAACATATGCCTGATAGCTAGGAATAGCTATTGCAGTAAATATTGCAACGATAACCAAGACAATCATTAACTCAATTAAAGTGAACCCTTTGACTTGATAATCCAATCTACTTGCCATGCAAGTAGATTGATTAAATGATATGGACTTTTTATTTATTTGATCCATTTTTCATACCACCGTGTTGGGTTAATCTGTCCTATACAATCCCACTCACCAGGGCCAGCAGACAATCCTTTCGTACAGACATTTCCTGTTCCTCCTTTTGGAACAAGAGCAATACCCCGAATCCCTCCACCAATTGGTGTTGCATTACACTCCGAAACGCCTCCTGGACAACCAGTTGTTGTTGTTAAGAAACCTGTATATTGCTCTCTACCACCACTATCAGCTGTATTGTCTGACTTCAAATACACGCCAAATGGTATACCAAATACCTGACGATCTGTCTCACCTACCACACGAGGTAAACATGGATTTTGTGGTGCAATACCCGTACCCTGAGGATCATATACAGGAACAATTAAATTACCTGCAATTGCAAGAGGCTCTTCAAAAGCTTTCATCCCACCTGCAACACGGAAGCCTGGCGCTGTTTCTGTACCGTTACTCTTACTTGATAATGAACGATACCATCCATCTTTGGTTGCCGTTGCACCAATAAACACCGCAGGAATATTACCTGTGAGTTTTTGAGGATCTTTTTGTAGATTTAGTAAGGTTTTATCCTTTGTTGATAAAGCAAAAGCCGACCCATCTGCATTTTTTTCTTCAGTAATCAGATTCTTTTTAGCAAAATCACGGTCAATGACACCATAGACGTTGTTCACTAAACGATCTGTAAGTGCAGTACTTGGCAGCATACCATCACGACCAATAGTTGGATAAACATCCAATGGCGTACTACGGTTTCCTGATGCCAAACCTACCAATATAAAAGTATATGCGTCCTGACGGTGAATCGTCACTGTTGGAGCCTCATAGAAACGTGGATTTTTTCCAAGTGTCAGGGCTGACCCTGTATTAGTTGTTGCTAAATTCGCTAAACGTACTACCCGCTTACCAAAGTTTGCTGCTGTGGTTCCTATGGTATTATTCAGATCTGCACGGAATACCTGGCCACCTAAATCACCAAAATAAAGGTGATCCGTTAAACCATCACCATCACGATCTATTGCACTGATACGGCTTACAATACTATGCTTCATATTAGTATTAGATGTATCCGCGCCTGCTGAGCTACTTGCCCACCACAAACGTTTACCTGTTTGTGCATCAATAATATAAACCGCATTTCCTTTTGCTTCTGTACGGTTATCACAAGATGCGTCAGGGAAATCACTTGGGACAGTTGCGCCACTCGCATTGGTCACAGTAGACAATACTTTACCAAACTCGAAACGAGGGTTCTCATAACATTGATCATAACCGCCACCCACAATCATCACACGAGTAATCTTATTATTATAACGAATATTGGTCAGTACAGGCTTAGACCATGATTGTCCCATACGATTGAAATCACTTTGATCTCGCCCAACCCTAAATAATAACTTCGGCGTTTTCGGATCTAGTACGTCCAAACCATAATAGCTTTCACCACTCATGCGTAAGCCACCATAGACATTCATTTGACGTGCTTTCATCAAACTGTCACCTGACCCACTAGACTTTTGGGCTTTATAGGCAGGATCGGCAACCCATGCACCATCCAAACCATGTACAGGTGCATTCACATCGTCTTGCCCTTTTACCAATGCTTTTGAAGCAACGGTATTTTTGAGCAATTCAGCAGGAACAAATACCATTTGCTCCTCACCCGTTTCATTATCCACAATATGCAAACCACCATCCATTGTGCCATACAGCACTGATTGGCTACGGATATTAGTCAGTTTACCTGTTGCATCCAATGTTCCTGAATAGGTTAATTGGATAGGGAACGAGTGAATACTTCCTCCCATTGCCAAATTAGGGGTATTTGGAATAACCAATGAACTTGGCAAAGCGGTTGCTGTTTCATCTAGTGGCACAGCATAACCCAAATAATTCAGTAATTTTTGCTTCACTATTAATGGGAAATCTTTAAGTATGGCTTGCGTACTAAATTTACCTAGAACATAAGCCGCCACTCCAGTTGTTGGCGCGCCACTTTCTGGAATACGTAACAAACTTGTACCATTTGCTGCACCTGTCAGTGTTGCACCACCTGTTGCAGCGACATCAGTAAATAGCGTACGTAAGGCATTAGGTGTCGCAGTAAGTGCGTATTCTTTCGGATTCTTGGTTAAATCTTGATTCTGCCCATTGATTGGCATTGGAACTTTTGAATAAGCACCACCTAAATTAATAATGCCACCATCATTATAACTGGTGTTTTTATAGGCACTGGCATTATTCCAAAGGTCTTTGGTATTGGTATTAAATGCACCATATTTATCATAGACCAAGGTGGTGCCGTTCGCTGCGGCAAATTTACCTGCATCTGTGCCTGTTAAAACCACTTTATATTTTTTCAGGTTTCCTGTCCAAACTGCCTTATTACTTTGTGGGTTTGGCTCTAAAGCACGCAAATATCCATAAGGCTGTAACCCAGAGGGATTTAAGTCATCAAGAGGGACAGAAATAGCCCCAGTGGTTAATGGCTCGAGGGGCGCGGCTCCCAGGTTATTAATAAAAGCAATTACGCTGTCGGTGACCCCTTGCGCACTTTGAGTGGTAAAGAAACCACCATTACCATAACCAGGAGCATCTACAGCATTACTCCCTTGTCCTGGTGAACAGGAGTCATTACCTGTACGGTCACTCTGAGTTCTTGAACTTAATGCACAGGCACGTTTTACATATCCTGCACTCAAGCTATTCATATCATTACCAAACCCAACAAATGCTGTTTGGATTGAAACTCCAGCAGGATTCGTTGTTTTATCAAAAAGTCTTTTTGCAAATTCTCCCATACAATGCCATCCACCAGCATTTCCATCAGGGTCATTTGCATCTGTTAGACCACCAGAACAATTAAATCCTGAGCCACTAGTATCCAAGGCAGCTTTCATAATAGAAGTCGATCTTGTGGTACTTGTCCCATTAGCAGCACCATCAGATAAAATATATACACCTTGCCCATCACAACTGACACGATCAGCCTCTGGAGGTAAAGGAGAGATATATTTTAGACCATCTTTAGATGCGGCAATTGAGCTGTCAAAACCACTATCTGCATTTGGTCCTAACTGCATTTCTAAAGTATAAGAATAAACAACACCTGAAACAGTTTCATTACCATCTCCAGCAAAATCTGAAGGCTCTGTGCTACCCAAATTTTGCCAATAAGAAGTACTCGTACTTGTTCTTTGACTTGTTGAACCAGTGCCACAATATTGAACACCATTGGTAAAATCTGTTGTCCGCCAAGTCAAACATTTGTAATAAGTATCTACAGGTAAATAGACCGCTGTTGCATTCTGGGTACTACCAGAAAAATTCTGGTATTGATAACACCTATTGGTTGTTGTATCTAAATATGGATAGGAGCTGCTATTACATACCTTAGGCCGCGTAGCATTTATATAACTACCACCACTTGCTTGGTTATAACATCTACTTGTATTCCTTAAATAAAGATATGGGGATTGTGTACACTCGTAATTCCCATTTGAAGCAGTTTGATAACTACCAGAAAAACCTGTGTTATATTGATAACAAATATTATTTGCAGAATTCAAATAAGGTCTTGAACTATTTTGACATTCATATTTATCAAAAACCTGGGTCGTGATCTTTTTATATAAATCCTTTTGTATCTCAGCTTCACTTCGTGTGGAAGTCCCCATCAAATATGCGGCAGCTTCCGCATAAGCATGAGCTGTTGGTGTACCGCCTGTTGCAGTCAAACCATTTACTGCATTTTTTAAAGCTGTACGCTGAGTAGAACCTACAGGACCTAATTTTTCAGCTTTGACAAGGATACGACTAGATTTTCCATCTCCACCTACAGAGTAATGCCCCAAACCGACTCGTACCTCGTCCAATATAGGATTATTACTATCAAGAAAGGTGTTCATTCCTGTTTTTAAACGGGCTAATCGTGTTCCCGTTTGACCTGAATCCGTGTACGCCATTGATCCAGAAGTATCCAGCATCATTACAATGGTTTTTTTACCTGCGGTCGGCACTGCATAAATCTGCAAATCACTTGCTTGCACAATGGATGAAGCAACCAACATGGTTCCCGTAAACGCCCATATAAACGACACACCATGCTGAACATGACGAGTATGATTTTTTGGAATTAACCTATTTTTTAATTTTGTCATCATCATTCTCCAATTTTTATGATCATGGTGACCATGCCGATGCTGGTGAAGTGTTTTCAGGTTCAAGTTCACGCAAAATGATTTCCTGTACTTGCACATTGACAGGAATACCATAACTTGCCAAACAATCTGCCACCGTTCTTTTACCAGTCGTACCTGCCACTCCCTCGTCCAAGGCGTCATTGATATAGCCTACCGATGAGGCACCACCAATACAGTCTTTTTGTACTGTAGCCAAATCAGCGCTTGCATAACTTGGTAAAATCGACGTGGTTGTTATCCGTACCCGTGTAACTGGTGTTTTACTATTCTGTGCAACTGAATTGAGAGATAAATCACCGCCAGATTCTAAAAGTGCGCCAGCCTCCAAACTTTTGTCTGCATCAGTCGGAATTCTGACAGCAACCTGAGTCACCACAGCTTCACGTGCGCTACCAAAATCCTGTTCCAAGTTACAAAAGCCATTTCGACTCGTTTGCGTTGAATCTATAGTCGCCTTGGTATCCCAAACAGCATTTGCATCAGGAGGAACTAAAACCGTTGCATCCATACTCGCAGCCATTTGTTGATTTGATGTAGGTTTATAGCAAAAAATATATTCTTTGCCAGGTGCAGTTTGATGCTCCTTTACTGCAGCCCCAATCACAATATCAACCCCATTAAGCATTTTATAATCTGCCACATTAAGGAACTGGTTCGTAGGAGTATCACCTGTCTGTACCAATAGTTGCCCAATTTGACTATTAGTTGCAATGTTGAGTGAAGTAATGGCTGTACGTATTGCAATAATACCAATAATCGTAATGAGCAATAATAGAATCAGTACAACAATCAGGGTTGCGCCTTGTTGTTGATGGCGAGATATTGTCCTGGACTTCATAGTCTTTCTCCCAAACCATTGCGAAGCGCAACCGTGGTACTATATACACGACGTGCATATTTGGTATCTTTATCTTTTAATTCGACTTTTTGATTTAAAATATCAATTTTTTGGGTGGGATCAATTGCACTATTGCGAGTGTTGTCCACAGAACGAACCAACACCCCCAGTTTTACAGAAACAATTCGAGGTGGAACTGTAGGAGGAGCAGCCGCACGCGCTGCAGCTGCAAGGGTCCGATACTGATTCACTGTATAATAGGCAAGGTTACCATTTGCCGCCCGTGTACCAAGCTGTATCGTAAAGTGGTCAACTCGTGGCATAATCACCTGACCTGCATCACCGAAACCTGTAGGTACGATTTTTAGTGGGTCTGGTTTTGATGATACGGGAGTATTTGCATCACAAGCCAAGCCATATTCTGTGCTTGTTGTACTATCAGGATCATCAGCAGGGCGTAAAAAATAACGCTGAATCACATAATCGCCCTCCTGCACGTTTGCTCCCTCACAATTGACCATTGCATTTGGTGCAATGAATTGAATCGTGAGTTGATCACTTGACAAATCAACATTTGAGAGGCCGCGCCACTCATTCTTCACTGTACTGGCAGCCTCAGTTGACCCTACGCTATGTGTGAGTAAACCGTTTGAGATAAAAGGCGCTTTGTCTGGAATTGGAAGGTTAACATTTGTTCCTGCTCCAGTACGGGCAGTTAATACAACCCCCCCCCAAGGAGTTTGTTCAGTTAGTGCTGGATTATTAATGTTGGTATAATTGGCTAAACGAATATCACGCACTACATAATCCAAACCAAATACACCACTATTTTGCAACTCCGCATTTGCTTCTTGCATTCTAGAACTCAATAGCCCTCCAGTAAAAAGTTGTATAGCTGCGGCTGTGATAACCAACCCCAATGCTAAAGCGACCATGAGTTCAATCAGGGTAAAACCTTGTTGCTGCATTGATCTATGAAAAACAGTATATGGAGTTTTCATTAATATGCCTCCATCATCAAACAGTTAGAACTATTTACATATACACCCGTCGCGCTCATACATTTACTTACATCAGCAGCCATGTTAGTTGCACTAATTGTAGTATCCCCCCAAGCGGCATATAGGCATTGTCTTTTTACTGGCGCAGACGTAACTCCAGGACAAATATCCATAGTAATATTCATGCCAAGATCAAAGGCATTTTTTGCTGTCAAAAAAGCATCATAGGTTGCCATTTCTGCTGGAGTACAGGTTATAGATGGGTTTAGGCAGGTTTTTGTCGGGGCTGTAGGTGTCGAAGTTATATTGGTATAGTTTCTTACAGCAACTGGATAATTATTTTGAGCAGCAGGGTTCGCTCGCATATTCTCTGTCAACCCACGCAAGACCATGATTCCTTGAGAGCGCATTAAAGCCTCACCAGAAGCATCAACAGCTCTAAGCTGTAAAATGGTATATCCCAACACGCCAACAGCAAGTAGTAGCAAAGCAACCAATACTTCGATCAACCCCACCCCTTTTTGATATCTATTATTGAGATTCATTAGCATGTTCCTTCAACTGGCTTCTCATTTCCAAACCTTGTTACTTTTATTTCTCTTTTTTTGCCTGATTTACAGAAACTAAATATTGTTGTTGCTGTAGTGGTACTACCTATTTCAGTAAATAGAACTCCTACCGCACTTGTAGATTCAACTACGATTAGTGAATCAATCTGCACAGAAATTACACGATTTTGTTGTGCTTTTACTTTTTCTGCTGCTGACATGGCTGCATAGCCAGGAAGTACAACTGCTGTTGCACATTTGTCTTTGGTAAAATCATTATCTGTATTCGTTTTATTTAGACATAATGCTACAGTTGTTTTCATCATTGCGGCTTGTGATTTTGCCTGATTAATTGCAAGGGCTAATTCACGTGTCGATGCATTGAGCTTTTGCTCTGTCATCATATTGCCAAAAGATGGAGCAGCCAATGTCACAATAATCGCCAATATAGCAATTGTCACTATCAACTCGATTAAGGTGAATCCCCGATTTTTCCCCATCGCCTACACCCAACTCTTTTAAAATTCCTTACTCTATATTAAATTTATTTTTTACAGAACCAATACAAAGCAGATAAGAATTATAAAAAAACGGATGGAGTGTCGTCCATCCGTTTTAAGTTCACATTTTTCTATACAAATTAGGCCTGTATCACCTGTATTCGTAACTCTTTAGGTAGGCTAAAAGTGATATTTTCCTCTCGCCCTTGAAGCTCTTGAGGAGGGGTCGCTCCCCAATCCTGTAAACGCTGAATGACCTGCTTGATTAGAATTTCAGGTGCAGATGCACCAGCTGTCACACCAATTTTACTGTCTGGCTTAAACCAATCTTTTTCAAGTTCATCCGCATTATCAACCAAATAAGCTGATTTATCCATACGTTCAGCCAGTTCACGCAAACGGTTTGAATTGGATGAATTTGGCGAACCCACGACCAATACGACATCACATTTTTCTGCAAGATCACGTACTGCATCCTGACGATTCTGCGTTGCATAACAGATGTCATCTTTACGTGGCCCCTGAATTTTTGGAAACTTGGTTCTTAGGGCATCAATTACTTTGGCCGTATCATCAATCGAGAGTGTTGTTTGGGTCACAAATGCCACTTTTTCAGGATGTCTCACCATTAAGGCCTCAACATCCTGTTCATCCTCAACCAGATAGATCTCTCCACCTCTGGACTTATCGTATTGCCCCATCGTTCCTTCAACTTCAGGATGCCCCTCATGCCCGATCAGAATCGCTTCAGTACCCTCACGCGCGTACTTGGTCACTTCAATATGAACCTTGGTGACGAGTGGGCAGGTTGCATCAAACACTTTTAAGCCACGGCGATCCGCCTCCTGCTGTACAGCCTTGGAAACACCATGTGCACTAAAGATGACAATGGAATCATCAGGAACCTGATCAAGCTCATCTACAAAAACAGCACCACGCTGACGTAGGTCATCCACCACAAACTTGTTGTGCACCACTTCATGGCGTACATAAATTGGTGGATTAAAACATTCCAATGCTCGATTGACGATGGCAATCGCACGGTCAACACCAGCACAAAAACCTCGTGGATTGGCGAGTACAATTTCCATAACATCCTCTCTCATCATCTGAATATTTATGCCAAACTATTTCGTTTCATGGCACGCTACACTACAATAGCCAAGATATTTTATCATATCAGGAAAAATATCATGTCGGGTCTATTGTTTGTCGTTTCTGCGGCCTCAGGAACAGGCAAAACCTCCTTGGTTAAAGCCCTACTCGATCGTGTCAGCAACTTGCATGTTTCTGTCTCACACACCACACGAAGCCAACGCCCTGGTGAGCTTGACGGCGTTCACTATCATTTTACCAGCAAAGACCATTTTTTAGCCCAGGTTGAACAGGGCGGTTTTATTGAGTTCGCCGACGTATTCGGAAATTATTACGGCACATCGCAAGCCAAGGTAAAAGAACAACTACAACAAGGCCACGATGTATTACTCGAAATTGACTGGCAGGGTGCTGAACAGGTGCGTCGACTTTTTCCTGAATCCAAGCAAATTTTTATCCTCCCCCCGACCCAGTACGATTTAAGACAACGTCTTTCCAACCGTGGTACAGACTCAGTTGAAGTAATTGAACACCGCCTGAGCTGTGCAGTGGAAGATATGCGTCATTTTGCAAATTTTGATTACGTGATTATCAATGACGATTTTAACAAGGCCGTTCATGATTTGGAGGCGATCATCACTGCCAACCGCTTGGTCACCTTGCAGCAAAGCGCTCGCCACCAACAGCTCATCGCAAACCTGATTACGCTTAATCGCGACTGACTTTAGTCAGGAATGGCTTGAGTCTTGCATAAAAGCCTTTTATACTACTCAGTCTTTCAAATGTGATGTTCAGACGAGACAACTTATGGCACGTGTAACCGTTGAAGATTGTTTAGACCATGTAGATAACCGCTTCGAGTTGGTACTGGTGGCGAGTAAACGTGCACGTCAATTGGCACGTCAAGGTATCGAACCAACTGTAGAATGGGATAATGACAAACCAACCGTGGTTGCATTACGTGAAATTGCAGTGGGTCATGTCACTAAAGAGATTCTAAAACAACGCGACCAGGACTATCAGACTTCAAACCTTGATATGGTATTGTCTACAAATTCATTAAATTTAGAAGGCTTCACTTTCTAAAACGAATTTGCTTTGCATAAAGCCCACTGTGAATACACTGGGCTTTTTTGTTTTGGAAAAAAACTGCTTTATATATTGATAAAAGCAATATACTTCATTGGAAAAATTTACGAGTTTTTATAATGAACAAATTGACAAGTTTAGTAATATGCTTTTCATTAGAGACTAGTGTCATTTTATTCTAATTCATATCAAAAAGGTGTTTTATGCCAGGCGAAGAGGTCAGCCAAGCCAAGCAACAACTTAAAGTGATTATTGATGCCTATCTTAAGGATAGTGATGTTCAACACGTGCTTGCTGCCTGTGATTTTGCCGATTTAGCGCATAGTGGCATCACCCGTAAAAGTGGAGAACCCTACGTTCTGCATCCGATTGCTGTCAGCTGTATTCTGGCACATATGCGTCTTGATGCGGATACACTTATGGCAGCCTTATTACATGATGTGATTGAAGACACGGAGTTCTCCAAGGAAGAAATTGGCCAGAAGTTCGGTACTGTGGTTGCGGAACTAGTTGATGGTGTGACCAAGCTCAGCCATTCCAGTGACAAGGAATATAACAAGGCAGCCTCTTTCCGAAAAATTCTGCAGGCCACCTTACAGGACCCACGTGTCATTATTATTAAACTCGCTGACCGTTATCATAATATGACCACATTGGGTGCGTTGCGCCCAGACAAGCGCGCACGCATTGCACAGGAAACCTTTGATATTTTTGTACCTATGGCCCGTCTTGTCGGTATGAATGAAATGGCGGACAACCTGGAACATCTGTGTTATCAGAACCTTGATCTGGACATGTTTAATGATGTGCAAACCGCATTGTTAGAAACCAAGCCTAAACGCTGTGAATATCAGGCGGTATGGGAACAGAAACTAACTAATTTGTTAAAAAGCCATGACCTGAAAGGTCGTATTAAAAAGAAAAATAATAATATTGAACTGTTGCGCCACTTTGTAAAAAATGAGATTGACCTAAACGAACTTAGTCATAGTCATGCCTTTGAAATTATTTTACAAAGCATTGCAGATTGTGACCGTCTGGTAGATGCGCTTAAAGACAACTTTCAGGTTCTACAATATAAAGACCATATTCGCCGCCCCTTACCTGGTGGCAACCAGTCCTTAATGATCAAACTGAAAGGTGAAAAAACCACACTTTCATTGACCATCCAGACTGAACTGATGCGTAAGGCTGCCCGCTTTGGGGTGGTACTGGGGGAAAATGCGCCTCAGGCCTGCCGTTCAGCCATTCAGGCCTCCATGCAGAATCTTAACACCCTGATTGATAGTGACTGCGCCAAAACCACATTTAGCGATTTGCTTGACTACCTGCATCAGGAAAAAATCTGGGTATACACGCCACATGGACAATTGCATGAACTGCCTCAAGGTGCGACTGTGGTGGACTTTGCCTATTCCGCAAGCCTGTTCCTAGGTAACCATGCGGTAGGTGCTAAGGTTGATGGTGAAATTCGCCCTCTTTCCACCCCGTTGCATAGTGGTCAGGTCATCGAAATTATTACTGATGTACTAGCAACCCCAAACCCAGACTGGCTGAGCTTCATTAATACCCAGAAAGCACGTCGTGCCTTGCAAAACATGCTAAGAGAACAGGATATTGACGAACAACGTCTGGTTGGCCAACAGGCGCTCAATCGTGCTTTAAAACTATTTCATCGCTCAATTGATGACCTTTCCCAAACTGACTGGATTAACGTTTTAGAATGGCGACATTTGAGTAGTAAAGACACCCTATTCGAACAAATTGCGGTGGGTGACCTATTGCCCCAACTCGTCGCAAACCATCTATTTGCACAAGATTACCATTCACAGCACCATGAGACATCTGATCGCCTGATCCTGGGTACTGAAGGGGTTGATGTCAAATATGCGCACTGCTGCAATCCCGTTTTGGGTGATCCCATTCAGGGACATTTATCTCGACGTGGCTTAATCGTGCATCGCTCGCGCTGTCGTAATTTACTACATGAACAACACCTGCATCCAGAAAATATCATGCCACTACATTGGCAGTCTGAAGAAGTGGATGATGTACGTTTCAGTGCCTATCTCTGCATCCATATGATCATGAATGATGAACAGATTTCAGAGTTGATCTACCAATGCCGTAAAGCCAAAATCGGGGTGGAAACAGTCGATTCCCATGATCAAAAAACCTACGTGAATATCGTGGTCAGCAACCGTAAACAGATTGCTCAAATCATCCGTGACCTGCGTATGCACTTTGGCTTTCCTCGCATTGAGCGCCTAAATATGCCAATTGTGCAGGCTGACGTCGCCAAAGTCGGCTAAGGTATTTTGAGGCAAAGATATGTCAGGTAAATATTGAAGCTGATTTACCAAAAATAAAAATTTGAAAACAATAACGACTACACAGTATTCAACAGTTTCGCACCTATACTTTTGTGTTAAAGTCACAGGGTTGCAAGATAGAAAAAATGACATAGGAGAGCTTAATGTCACGTCAAGTTATTCATACTGAACACGCCCCTGCTGCTATTGGAACATATTCTCAGGCAATTCTGGTTGGCAATACGCTCTACCTTTCAGGACAGATTGGTTTAGACCCGTACAGTATGGAACTTGTTGAAGGAATTGAAGCCCAGATTCGCCGAGTATTTGACAACCTTAAGGCGGTCTGTGCCGCTGCTGGCGGAAGCTTGGCAGATATTGCCAAACTGAATATTTTCCTGACCGACCTTTCCCATTTTCAACTTGTAAACCAGATCATGGGTGAATATTTTGCTCAACCCTATCCAGCGCGTGCCGCACTTGGTGTGGCAAGCCTACCAAAAGGAGCATTGGTAGAAATGGATGGTATTGTTATTATTAATCAATAAATTAAAAATAAGTTTAATATTCAACTTAAAAGATTTTAGTCCTAAATTATGCATCACTCTTGCGTGAAAATCCGAGCAGCACTCGGATTTCCGCTCAGGTGATATTTTTTTATTCAAATTCCCAATGATAATATTTCCCTTGTTAGAATGAAATTCATTGACAAACAATAATAATTATCAATAATATCAATTATCGCATTTATATTTGTGGATCACTCCCATGTATGTTTGTTTATGCCGTGGAATCACAGATCAGGATATCAAGGATGCCGTTGCAAATGGCGCTGAAAGTTATCGTGAAATTCGTGATTTACTCGACTTAGGCACCTGCTGTGGTCGCTGTGCTCCAGAAGCTCGCGCCATCATCAGTGATGAGCTTGCTGAAATTGCCGCACGTATTTCTGTTGCTGCATAACCTCTTTCTTTAACTATATTTAACCTATTATTTTACGACTCCACCGCTTCCTGTAGAACTTTAACCGTTCCTCATCAAAGCGGTTTTTTTATAAAAATCATAATAATATCAGGATGTTTTTGATTGTGATTTTCATTTGCCGTTCCATAAACCACTCGCCAGATCATTATTTGTTGATTAAAATCATATAAATTGCCTTAGTTGCTAGGGCATCACTTGGTGTTTTTGGAGTAAGGGCAATGAAAGGCAATCGTGAAGTCATTAATCAACTGAATCAGGTGCTTTATCACCATTTGACTGCAATCAACCAATATTTTTTACATTCCCGCATGTTTAACGACTGGGGAATCTCACAACTGGGTTCAGCTGAATATAAAGAGTCCATTCGCCAAATGAAGCATGCGGACAAGGTCATTGAACGTATCTTGTTTTTAGAGGGATTACCGAATCTACAGCACCTCGGCAAGCTTTATATCGGTCAGCATACAGAAGAAGTCCTTAATTGCGATATTCGCAAGGTTAAGGAAAATATAGTCGCAATTAAACAGGCAGTTGAACTGGCAGAAGCTCAACAGGACTATGTTACCCGTGACTTGGTACAGGAAATCCTAGAGAAAGAAGAAGAATATTGGGACTGGCTCGATACCCAACTCGACCTCATTGAAAATGTGGGTATTGAAAACTATATCCAAAGCCAGATTTAAACAATCAGTTTCAGGCTGAAACCAAGGTAATCTTTGGTTTCAGCCTAGCATAGAACCAAGTAAAAGTTATTATTTTAAATTATGATTTACTTCAACAATGTCAGCCAACCCTATATTCTCTCCATACAACTGTTGCAATATAAAAAGCTGTTGCTCTGCTTCAGCCATCTTTTGGTTGTAAACCAATAACTGGGCATATTTCTTCAGGTTATAAGGCGTTGCCTTGTTCTTAACCATATCCCCCCACTGCATTAAATCCTGATCCGACATAGATACCGTTGGTTTTAATGCAATCCAAACTAGGCGTTGTTGGAATTGAGTCAGTAATAAAATACGTGAACTCCCCATAATCTCTGCTGTAGGTTGCTGTCCCTTGAATAACAATTGGCTATTTTCCTGAAAAACCTTATAGTCCCTCCAGATTATGAATAGCAAAATAAGTGAAAGTACCCAGCAACCAAGAATCACATTTTTATGAAGTGTGATAGCTTTTAAGTTAGGTGTTTGAGCCTGAATCAATCCCAACAGAAAGCCCATGGGCAATAAAAAATAGGCATAACGCTGTGGAAATTCAAGCATTGCATGGATCAGGATGGCACTCACCATCAGCATCGCAACAATTGAAGTAGTGTCTTTCGTATTTTTATTAAGCCAAAGTAGCCATACCGCCATATAGGCAATAATCAAAAGCCCTAGAGGAATCCCGTTCCAGACGAGAATATCCAGCAACACATTGTGTCCGCTAGTCACCCATTCATGTGACGGATGTAGATGGAAAATCGTCATTTGTGCAACACTGGTTTGATTCCAGCCATATCCAAGCCAAGGCTGCTCTTTTAATGCCAAAAGCATTTGAGTCCAGATTTCGAAACGCAGATAGCCTGAACTTGCTCGCTCTACAATGCTATCAGCCTCAATGACCGCCGTTCCAGTAGAACTTTCAATCGCATGGGTAAAGGCAGGAATCCCCCAAGCTGCTATTGCGAAAAAACCAGCACACCATAACGACAGCTTGAGAACATTTAAACGTGGGGTTTGTCTAAACTGTTTGTAAATCCAATAGATGAAAATAAATAAACATACTACCCATGACGTTCGGGATTGACTCAATGCAATTGCAAACAGGATGACTAAACTTGCAGAAGCAAGCAACCATACGGAAGCCTTTTGTTTCTCATATAAATATAAAGCCCCCATTAACCCCATCACCAAAAAAGTCGCCATATTGTTTGGCTGACCAAAATTGGCATAGGGACGATTGCCTTTAAGCTCCATAATGCCATATACACTTGATTCAAGCCCCAGCCATTGTATCATCGCCATCAGGCTAGTAACACTCGCAATAATAAGTAACAGCCAACAAGCCCTTTGCATCAACTGTTCACGAACACTTGGTTGTAACAATAGGTTATACCCCATCACCACCATGGCCCAAAAACCCAATAGATATACTATACTCAATAAGGCAACACTAAAATCAGAGACTAAGCCCCTACTCCATTGCAATAAGGGAACAAATGCAACTGGCAATATATAAAGTTGTAGTTTGGGTATCTGAACATTTTGATTGAGAAAGAGTGAAAATAAAGCTAATGCAGCACCGAAAGTTGCCAATTCACTGGAAAAAGTCACCCAGGGATAGGTATGAAATGGAGCTAGCCACGCAAAACTAAGTAAGAGGCTAGCGAGAATGAGGCATACAGATGGCATAAATTTTACAGGATAGAAAAGCTCATTGAATTATATCGCTAAGCCTTAACATACAAATCAAATATAAGATAAAAACTACAATTTACTTCCAAGGGCGAAGGTCTACAATTTTAATAACATCGTTGTTTTTATCCAACAAAACCACCATATCAACAACATTCGCCTTTAAAGGTACAAAAGCTGTTGCCTGAGGATATTGGCCTAATACATTTTTGACTTGCTGTGAATTATTATATTGTTGAAGTAACTCTAAATTTTGTTTACGATTTTGAATCTGTAACTTAACTTCAGATAAAGAAACATATCGCTCTGGACGTTGTGGAATATCAATACCAGAAAAAACTGACTCAAAGATAATTTTATTATTTTCCTCTGTATTGTTTGAAGCTGTTGCTCCAATCCATTGCGGATAAATCCATGAGGGGTTTCGATATTCTACTTTTGCTTTAGCAAGACCACGGCTGTCAATATCATTTACCCGAACACTGTCAAAACGATCTACATTATAAACCAACCAAACTGGCCTACCTTGAGAAATTGTCCATAGACCGTAACCTAGAGCTGAAACTTGTAATATCACAATGACAGTTAAATCAAAAATCAGTGTTTTTTTCCCTTGCTTATAAACAACCCATGTCAAAAGTGGCCCTAAAATAACATCTATCCCCAACATCATAAAAAAGATATTTGTTACACCAACTGCTTTTGCCAACGGCGCTGGATACCAAATAAAAAATACTATTCCTATAACTATAAGTGCAATACCAATAGAAAACAAAGCATGTATTAAAAAAGCTTTAAGACGAGCAGACATTTGATTCCTATATTCCATCCATGAAAGTTTGTATATTTTATGCCTTATAATATATAACGACAATTACTTGGGATATATTTATAAGCCATAGTTGAACGTACACCACATCCCCATACAATGGGTTGCCCTGAAATAACAGCAGTACTAGGACGAGCTGAATTGCTTACATTTCCCGAACCTGGTGTCAATATCAGATTAGAACCTAATGCAGCATTTAAAACACCTGTATACTCAATTTCGATTTGCCCTTCATCCATGACTGGTGCGGCTAGATTAATAATACCCGAAATACTAATACTACTCACATTCTCAGTAGGAGTGAATTGAAAAGCATAAGATCCTCCTATATTAGGACCAGAACCACTATAAGGTGCCACACTCCCACTAATCATATACCCCAACATCTCAACCACTGCAAGTTTCGCACCGCTAGCCAATAGTAGTCCTTCGGAAACTTTTGTACGTATGGTATAGCTCTGATATGCAGGAATAGCTATCGCAGCCAATATCCCAATAATAGCAACAACGAGCATCAATTCAATAAGTGTAAAACCTTTTATGATCTTCATTATCTAACTCCTTTAAGCATAACTAATTTTATTACTACAATTTTGATGCCAACTTTTTTTTTCATATATAACAACATCTTAATTTAAAGCATAGAGCTATTGATAACAATTTTTGTCAGATTATTCTCATTTATTGCGATTAGGGCCTCTATAGCAATAAAAATAAAAAAACGCATCCGAAGATGCGTTTTACTATTATATACAACTAAATATTAGTTAGCGTAACGGCAATTTGATGGTACATATTTAAATGATGCTTCTTTACCAGACTGTAATGTACAACCCCAAACTACTGGTGCAGCTTGCGATAATGCAGCTGCAGGTAAACCTGTAGTTCCACTATTGACCACACCACTACCAGGTACCAAACGAATTGTAGAAGCTAATGTAGAAGCCAATTGACCTGCATAAGTAATTGTAATTACACCTGATGTATTCAATACAGGAGCTAATACATTTGTAATTTCTGCAATCTCAATAGAAGCTACATTTTCACCCGCAGTATACTCATAACCATAAGAACCTGCGGCAGAAGTACCAGTTCCTGAATAAGCCGCAATCGTACCTGAGTTACGTGTTGCAAAAGTTTCAGCAACTGCAGTTTTTGCAGCATTTGCTAAAGTTAGACCTTCAGTTACTTTTGTACGTACTGTATAACTTTGATATGCAGGAATTGCAATTGCAGCCAAAATACCAATGATCGCTACAACAATCATCAATTCGATAAGAGTAAAACCCTTTTGCATTGTGTTCATAACATTTCTCCAATGTATAAATTTTTATAAGCCTTTCGAGCTACTTTGTATTTAGCATGTTCTATGCCAATCCTTAGCTTAGCCAATTTTAACGCAAAAAAACAGAGACTTAAAGAATATTCTATTTGCTCACATATAAACCAATCCTGACACATGAAAGAAAAAAATGACAAAAAATGTCAACTTTAGCTTTTTATCCTTTATGTTAGAGAGTATCAATCTTGATTATTTTCTAATTGTTTTAAAAATGAGCGAAATAAATCACAAAAAAAATCTTTATAAAGCTAAAAATTTAATCAACCGTTTATCGGAATAAAGAAAACATCCTTTCAATGGAACTTTAAATATACAGATCAGTATATTTACAATTCATTCCAAAAAAAAACAATAACAAAAAAACCAATTTATTTCAGTATAATAGGCTCATTAGGGAGTTCATTTTGATCTTGTAGATCAGTTTTTACATAGTATTGATCTAAAACTTTCCCAATTTCATTCACACCATCAGTCACAGCTCGCAAATATTCTTTTTGAGTCAAGGTAACAACGATATTTTGGCAAATTTTATTCCATGTCGTAGTTTGCGTTGCATTTTTCAAACCCCGATCAATCACAATTTCAACTTTGCGCTCACAAAGGTTTAAGTAGAGTAATACACCACTATTGAGTTCAGTATCCCATACCCCCAACTCAGCAAAAAGCTGTTGAGCACGTAATTGTGTATTCTGGTGATACGCCTGAGAGCAGGGAATATGTCCCTCTATCACCACCTGAATTTCACCGACATGACCTTTTTCAGCCTGTTGCACAGCATTAGCTATGTGCATTCTATCTTGCTTATTGAAATAACGATGCGTAGAAGATATATAAAGGAAGTGTTTAAACCAACGCTTTAAACTTGGTTGAACATGCGCATCCAGTTTAGGCTGAGTAATAATCTGTGTTGTATCTGTCTTTGTTACCATGAGCCTGATGCTCCTCCCCCGCCAAAACTGCCGCCACCACCACTATAACCACCTCCACTGCCGCCACCAAAGCCTCCTCCACCGCCCCCTCGTCCACCACCCGACAAAAAGGCTTGAAAAATAAGCTGTGCCAATGAAGTAATCAGTAGAAAGAAAATTCCGATGCCTAACAACAGGCTCATCACAAGACCAGCACCATTGACCAGTCCCGCAACAGTTACTGCCACAGCCGCAGTGGAAGCACTTAAACGATTACCCACAATAAAGGAACCTACGACACCAGCAATCAGGATAAAGAGTGCCATAGTCAATGTGTTGTCTTTAGCTTGCTGCTCATGTAAGGCTTGGTCATGCCGATCCTTAAGTTCTTGTGCAGCCTGCTGGGCAATTTCAGGGTCAAGGTTTACAATACGGCTAATCTCATCCAGCCCAGCTGAAATTCCCTGTGCATATTGTCCCTGTTTAAATGCAGGCGTAATTTGGTTGCGAATAATACGGCTGAGCACTACATCAGGTAAAACACCTTCCAGACCATACCCTGTTAGAATCTGAATTTTACGGTCATTCACCGCAATTGCTATTAATAAGCCATTATCACGTTTTGCTGAACCAAGCTGCCATTTTTCACCTGTGCGCAAGGCAAAATCAAAAATCGCTTCCTGACCTGTGGTGGGTACAATAATGACACCAATTTGAGCTTTACCTTGTTGATAAAGCGCTAGAATTTTTTGATTGAGTTGCTGTATTTCAGCCTCGTTCAATATCTTAGCTTGATCAATCACAGGTTGGTTTAAAGTGGGTAAACCACGTATAGATTCCCCATCTGCCATATCATTGGCAACTGTAGGTAGTACTGGAGCCTGTTCTGGTGTTATGGTTGTAGTTGATTTATTTTGTTGCTGCTGTTGCTGAATAATTTTTCCAGCAACCACTAGATCACCCTGATCTGTCGCAGTGGCGATCTCAGCCCAGGTTGTATGTTGAAAACAAAGCATCGCAAAAATGATGGCTAAAACATATTTTAATTTTTGCTTTAACTTGATCAACATACGCCCCTCCTAAGCCGAAAACAATTTCAACGATTAATTAAATGAAACTGTTGGCGCCTGTTGTGCAGATGAGTCTGCCTTAAAATTTTCCTTGGTTTTCATCCCAATTACTTTTGCAGTCATCACTTGCGGGAACTGGCGGACATAGGCATTGTAGTCCTGAACTGTTGTAATATAACGGTTACGTGCCACAGCAATACGGTTTTCCGTTCCTTCGAGCTGGGCTTGCAAATCACGGAACTGTTCATTAGCCTTTAGATCAGGATAGTTTTCAGAAACTGCAATCAAACGTGATAAGGCACCCGTCAACTGACTCTGTGCCTGTTGATATTTTTCAAACAGCGCTGGATCCTCCAGCACTTCCTTATCCACTTTTAAACCTGCAACATTGGAACGCGCCTGCGTGACTTCTGTAAGCACCTGCTCTTCATGTTTGGCATAACCTTTCACTACATTGACCAAATTAGGCACAAGGTCAGCACGACGTTGATACTGGTTTTGTACTTCAGACCAGGAAGCATTGACCGCCTCATCTTTCACCTGCAAGGTATTATAACCACAGCCTGTGAACAATAAGGTGCTTGCCAATACAGTTGCGAGCGCAGTTTGTTTGATCACTTTCATAAAAAATTTATCCTCAAGTTTTTCTTTATATTTGTGCATAAAATCATTGTAATAATATTTTTTGTTTGCTGTGTAACATTTATTTGTTGAAATCTTTATATCATTGCATAGAGTCATCTGAAAACTTACTATTTCCCCCTCATATTAGTCTATAATAATTTTTTATTTTTCAGAGCATTAGTGAATGATCATCCGTTTGTGCTATGTAAGTCAACGAGATCAAAATCGAGAAAATCTATTGGAGGAATTACAGGATATTCTCATCACAGCACGTAATTTTAATGCTCAGCATGATATCTGTGGTGTGCTTTATTATGCCGACCATAGGTTTTTTCAATGTCTGGAAGGAGAGAAAAGTATCGTTGAAACACTTTTTGCAAGTATTCAGTCTGATGAACGACATTATCAGGTTATACATCTACAAACAGAAAATATTGAACAACGTCATTTTAGAGAATGGTCAATGAAATATGTACGACGCAATTCAATCCTAAAAGCATTCTTAAAAGAACAAAAGGACCAACCGTCTTCTCCTGATCAATTAGATTCAGAAAGCTTAACCAAATGCTTAAATATATTGATAAAAGCGACTCAAAATAAAGTACAACCAAAGAAAAAAATTGGTTTTAAGTATAGGGGGGTCAACCCTTTAATATAGGAATTAATTTTCCATTCAATAGAATTTTATTTAGCTTTAGTAATTTAAATTGATATATCAAATTGCTGCTTTATTCATAAAACTCATACCTATTAAGATCTATTACCCTATTCCCACATAAATAAACCTTAATTTTCAGTAAATTCATAATGTTAAAGTAATGTACACTTTTGTAAAAACCAATTTAAAAACAAAATAGCAAAAAACAACCATAACCAAATGATATATAAAAACTTTTCACAATAAACTGAACTGTTAATTTTGTTTATTTTTTATACAAATGTAAGCCATTTCCTACAATCATGTAAGTTATTTCTTATTTTCGCTTTCATCTTCTTTTTTATAATGGAAAAACTCAGCAAGAAAGCGTTACTTATTGAATTCAATTAGAATATCTATAAAAAAACTGGCTTTCACGACCCTGTTTTTAGGTTTTTACAAACTCAATAAGTAACAGTAGCGAATAACAAAGATGAGTACCCTGTTCTTTCTACAGCGCGGAAAGAACAGGGTAATATTTTTAATGTTCAATTAGAGTGAGAGTAGAGTATGTATATATTGAAAGATGTACTGGTGTTTTCCATATCAGCGATTGCTTTATGCCTTTTTATTATTTTTTTCAACCATATTGGAATTCCTCCCATTTTTAATCTATGTCTTTCAGCATTTATATATGGTGTCTTTTGTGCTTATTGCTTTTATAACACCAAATTCATTCTTTCATTACTTAGTATTTTCTACATCAGTATTCTTTTTATGAGTTTAGATTCAAAAGTAATTTTGATGTTTTTAATTACTCTCACCAGTTATTTAAATATAAAAGCTATAATTAACTACTTGTTAAAAGTATATCAAAATAAAATGTTAAACAACAAAATCTCAGTATTCATGGAAACAGAAAGATAAATATCTAAAAAAACTGAGCTATTTTATATATAAAATAGCTCTTACCCAATCAATATCAACTATAGAGTCTTGAAGCTGTTTCCTCCTGAAAAGAGATCATGCCATACTCATCGGCCATTCGTGCTTTCCAGTAATTCACCAATTTCGTATAGTCATGCTTTGCAGGATGAAAATCAGCCTGATAATAAGAAAGGTATTCTGGGATCAATTGAACCAACATCTTAGCTAATAAATAGATTCCAAACAGGTTTCCACCAACTTTGGGCAAACTTTCCCATTTATCCTGCCAAATCAATCGGGTGGTGGCATAAAATGTTAAGCTCGCAAACCCTGTTGTTACACTACGCATGAGCAGGCGGCGAATACGATCATCACCATAAATTTCCTGATACACATCGAATGCAACAGAACGATGCTCAATTTCCTCAATCGCATGCCAAACCCAGAGTTTCATCGCGTCATCATCCAGCGTGCTCAAGACTTCTGGATGTTTAAGCACATACCCTCCCAGCATGGCAGTAAAATGCTCAAAGGCACAGGTTAAGGCCAACTGTAATTTAGGGTGGATATTCCGAAGTGCA
Organism: Acinetobacter sp. GD03645; assembly: GCF_029845285.1. Classification (NCBI taxonomy): domain Bacteria; kingdom Pseudomonadati; phylum Pseudomonadota; class Gammaproteobacteria; order Moraxellales; family Moraxellaceae; genus Acinetobacter; species Acinetobacter sp. GD03645. Next base: position 143,474 of record NZ_JAOCLL010000002.1, read on the forward strand.
TGATCACGCTTTGCCAGCCAGGCCTGAAAGCGGTCCAGATTATAATCATCACGACGCCATGCATCATTAAACTCGGTATGGGCCTTGGAATGCATCGCCTCCTGCCCAATAAAGGCAGCAATTTGCGCTTGCAACTGCGGGTCTTTTACTTTATCACGCACATTGCGAACACTGTTGACAAAATACTGTTCACCAATTGGAAAGGTTGAAGAAAGTGCGGTTAAAAGATGTGACATTAACGGTGAGTTGGCAAAATAATGCCGTTTTATTTTTTTAGGGTTGAACTGTAGCCGTCGTACCGTAATTCCCAATGCCTTGGGGCGATTTAAATAGGTTTTTTCCATATTCGTATTTGCAAGAGCCATCGTTGTTGCCTGCATGATTTCCTAGTCCATCTTCGAGTATTGCGCCAGAAAAACCTCAGCGACAGGGCGAAAAAGCTTATAAGGTTTGCCAAAACTACCAAAAAGATGAAGTGAAAAAGATAAAGCCTGCATAAGCAGGCTTTATTGAAATACGACTTATAGAATGTTTAATTAGACACCAAGATAATCCAAGATTCCTTCAGCAGCTTGGCGACCTTCCCAGATTGCAGTCACAACCAGATCAGAACCACGCACCATATCTCCGCCTGCGAAGATTTTTGGGTTAGAGGTTTGGAACTTGAACTCTTGCTGTTCAGCCGCAACCACACGACCTGAACCATCCAGGCCAACATTTGCTGAACCAAACCAGTCTGCTGGACTTGGACGGAAACCAAATGCAAGTAACACCGCATCTGCTGGTAATACTTCCTCAGAACCTGGAATTGGCTCAGGACTACGACGGCCACGACTATCAGGTTCACCCATCTGTGTAGTCACCACTTTCACGCCTGTCACTTTGCCATTTTCGCCAACAATCTCGATCGGTTGACGGTTGAACAGGAATTTTACACCCTCTTCATAGGCATTCTTCACTTCACGAGCAGAACCTGGCATGTTGCTTTCATCACGACGATAAGCACAAGTCACATCATGCGCACCTTGACGTAATGAGGTACGGTTACAGTCCATTGCAGTATCACCACCACCAAGAACAATTACCTTTTTACCATCAACACTGATGTACTCACTTGGATCTTTTTCCCAACCTTGGCAACGATTCACGTTGGCAATCAGGAAATCCAGTGCATCGTAAACACCATTCAGGTCTTCACCTGGAAAGCCACCTTTCATGTAGGTGTAGGTTCCCATACCCATAAATACGGCATCGTATTCAGCAAGCAGTTGTTCAATCGTGACATCCACACCAATTTCAGTATTTAAACGGAACTCAATGCCCATCCCCGTGAAGATTTCACGACGACGTTTCATCACATCTTTTTCCATTTTAAATTCTGGAATACCGAATGTAAGAAGACCACCGATTTCAGGGCGCTTGTCAAATACCACTGGTTTCACACCACCACGGGCAAGGATATCCGCACAGCCTAAACCTGCTGGACCTGCACCAATGATTGCAACTTTTTTATCCGTCCACTTCACGCCAGACATATCTGGACGCCAGCCTAAAGCAAAGGCGGTATCATTGATATATTTTTCAGCATTACCAATCGTCACTGCACCAAAACCATCGTTTAAGGTACAAGCGCCCTCACACAGACGGTCTTGTGGACACACACGACCACAGACTTCTGGCAATGTATTGGTTTGATGGCAAAGTTCAGCCGCCTGGAAAATCTGGCCTTCCGCAATCAGCTTTAACCAGTTTGGAATGTAGTTATGTACTGGACATTTCCATTCACAATATGGATTACCACAGCCTAAACAGCGATGTGTCTGGTTTGAAGCCACTTCCGCAGTAAAAGGTTTATAAATTTCCACAAACTCTGCTTTGCGGACAGTAATATCTTTTTTCTCTGGATCCTGACGTGGTACATCCAGAAATTGAAAGTCATTATTGAGGCGTTCTGCCATGTCTCTCTCCGTGGGTAGGCGCAGTGATGTCATTCATCTCTGCACCTGCCTATGTCGTTGCAGTCGTGGAATTATTGTGGATCAGCTTGGGTTGTTTTCAAAAGCGTTTGCAAATTAGCAGCTTTTGGTTTCACAAGCCAGAACTTACGACTATAGAAGTCAAATTCATTACGGATTTTGTATGCCCAAGCACTACCTGTTTCCTTGATATGTTCATCAAGAATACGCAACAGGTTTTCTTTATGGTCTTCCATCGACTCCGTAGAGATACGATTCAGGTCAATCAACTCGTGGTTATAGTAATCGACAAAGTCATTATCAAGGTCAAGCACGTAAGCAAAACCACCTGTCATACCTGCACCGAAGTTATGTCCAACTTTACCAAGCACAGTCACCACACCACCTGTCATATATTCACAGCAATGGTCGCCTGCACCTTCAATCACGGCAAATGCACCTGAGTTACGCACCGCAAAACGCTCGCCTGCTGTACCTGCTGCAAAGACCTTACCGCCTGTTGCACCATATAAACAGGTGTTACCAATAATCGCAGTATTTTGCGTTTGGAACGGTGAACCTTTCGGTGGGAAGATCGATACACGGCCGCCTGCCATACCTTTACCGACATAGTCGTTGGCATCACCTTCAAGTTTGATATGCAAACCGCCCGCATTCCAAACACCCAGTGATTGACCTGCTGTACCGACAAGGTTCATTACAACAGGACTGCCTTCCATACCCAAGTTGCCATAACGACGAGCAATTTCACCTGAGATACGAGCACCGATTGAACGGTCACAGTTGCCTACAGTAAAGTTAAATGAACCACCTGTGCCTGCTTCAATCGCTGGCAACATTTCAGCCACCATTTTCTCAGCCAAGACACCTTTATCAAATGGTGCATTGCCCTGAACCTGGCAATATTGCGCCTTACCTTCAGCCGCAGGGTGTGAGGTCAATAACGCACTTAAATCAAGGTGTGCATGTTTGTCAGTTTCACCAGGTAAAACTTCAAGTAAGTCCACACGACCAATCAAGTCTTTCAGTGATGCAACACCCAATGCAGCCAGCCATTCACGGGTTTCTTCTGCAATAAACTTGAAGAAGTTGATCAGCATTTCAGGTTCACCAATATAGTGTTCCTGACGTAAATGATCCTGTTGGGTTGCAACACCAGTCGCACAGTTATTTAAGTGACAGATACGCAGGTATTTACAACCCAATGCGATCATCGGTGTAGAACCGAAACCGAAGCTTTCAGCACCTAAAATCGCTGCTTTGATGACGTCTAGACCTGTTTTCAGACCACCATCGGTTTGAACACGGACTTTGCCACGCAAGTCGTTTACGCGTAGGGCTTGATGCGCTTCGCTTAAACCCAATTCCCAAGGCGAACCCGCATGGTGAATAGATGAAAGTGGTGATGCAGCTGTACCACCGTCATAGCCTGAAATGGTAATGAAGTCAGCGTATGCTTTTGCCACACCCGCAGCAATCGTACCAACACCCGGTTCAGACACCAGTTTCACTGACACCATCGCTTGAGGATTGACTTGTTTTAAGTCAAAGATCAATTGCGATAAATCTTCAATCGAATAAATATCATGGTGTGGCGGTGGAGAAATCAGCGTTACGCCTGGTACAGAGTAACGTAAACGTGCAATCAGGCCATTCACTTTACCACCTGGTAACTGACCACCCTCACCTGGTTTTGCACCCTGTGCCACTTTAATCTGCAACACTTCCGCAGAAGTTAAATAGGCAGGCGTAACACCAAAACGACCCGATGCAATCTGCTTGATTTTCGAGTTACGGATGGTGCCATAACGTGCAGGGTCTTCACCGCCTTCACCTGAGTTCGAACGACCACCAATGATATTCATGGCAATCGCAATCGCTTCATGCGCTTCAGGTGACAATGCACCCAAAGACATGCCCGCAGAGTCAAAGCGTGGCAGAATCTCTTCAATCGTTTCAACCTGATCAATCGCAATTGAATCAGTTGTTTTTAACTTGAACAAGTCACGAATGGTTGCCACTGGACGGTTATTCACCAGTTCAGCATATTCTTTAAAGTCTTGATATTGACCAGAACGTACCGCTCTATGCAAGGCATTGATTACATCTGGATTAAAGGCATGGTATTCCTTGCCAAATACAAATTTCAGCAAACCACCCTGATCAATTGGTTTACGATTTGACCAAGCTGTGCTTGCCAATTTTTTCTGGTCATTTTCCAGGTCAGCAAAAGTCGCACCCTGAATACGGCTTGGTACGCCAAGGAAGCATTTATCAACGACCTCAGAAGAAAGACCAACCGCTTCAAACAACTGACCACCACGATAAGAAGCAACCGTTGAGATACCCATTTTAGAAAGAACTTTTAATAGACCTTTCTCAATGCCTTTACGGAAGTTTGCTTGCGCATGGATTGGGTCACCCAATAGCTCACCTTTTGCAACCAAGTCATTGATCACATCATAAGCCAGGTAAGGGTAAACCGCTGTTGCGCCAAAGCCGAGCAATACTGCAAATTGGTGCGGATCACGGGCAAAACCAGTCTCAACTAGAATGTTCGCATCTGTGCGTAAACCAGTTTTAATTAAGTGGTGATGCACGGCACCTGTTGCCAATGCTGAATTCGCAGGTAAGAAGCCTTCACGGAAATTCTTATCTGTTAATACAATCAGTGTTTTTCCATCACGTACTGCCTGAGCTGCTTCTTCACAAATACGAGCAATTGCTGCTTGTAAGCCTTCAGCTTCAGCATAGTTCAGGTCAATATCAACAACGCCATAGCCTTCGCGCTCTTTTTCAACATCACGAAGCTGATGCATTTTTGAATTAGACAATACAGGGCTGGAAATGATGATACGGTCTGCATGCTCTGGACCTTGCTCAAACACATTCTGTTCACGGCCCAAGCAAGTTTCCAGTGACATCACAATCGATTCACGCAATGGATCGATTGGCGGGTTGGTCACCTGAGCAAACTGCTGACGGAAATAGTCAGACACATGGCGCACTTGGCGGGACAATACTGCCATTGGGGTATCATCACCCATTGAGCCGACTGCTTCCTGACCGCTTTCTGCGATAGGACGTAACAGTTGATCACGCTCTTCAAATGTCACCATAAACATTTTTTGTGCGGCTTTTAGCTTGTCACCTGTTAGCCCCTGATCAAGCAACTGCTCTTCAAGCTGTGGGTTGGCTTGTAAACGAATCGCATGATCACGCAACCATTCACGGTATGGGCGCATATTTTTCAGGTGATTGCTGACATCTTTGGTATCCAGCACTTTGCCAGTCAATGTATCAACAACCAAAATTTGACCAGGACCAACACGACCTTTAGACACCACATCTTCTGGCTCATAGCCCCATACACCGATTTCAGATGCAAGCGTAATGTAGTCATTTTTAGTGATGACCCAACGCGCTGGACGCAAGCCATTACGGTCAAGCATACAGATCGCATGACGACCATCCTGAATCACCAGACCTGCTGGGCCATCCCAAGCTTCCATGTGCTTAGAGTTAAATTCATAGAATGCACGTAGATCCGCATCCAAGGTTTCAACATTTTGCCATGCTGGTGGAACAAGCATACGTAGCGCACGGAATAGATCCATGCCACCACCCACAAGAATTTCAAGCATGTTGTCCAAGCTTGATGAATCCGAACCAGTACGGTTTACGATCGGATTAAGCTCAGTTAAACCTGGCAATAATGGGTTTTCAAATTTAGGCGTACGTGCCAATGCCCAGTTACGGTTGGCAGTAATGGTGTTAATCTCACCATTATGTGCAAGATAACGGAATGGTTGTGCCAATGGCCAACGCGGCAAGGTATTGGTTGAGAAACGCTGGTGGAACACCACAATGTGTGAAGTCAAACGCGCATCAGCCAGATCGGTATAGAAGTCAGCAATTGCTGCTGGCATCATCAAGCCTTTATAGCTGATGACCGTTGTCGCCAAAGTGGTGACATAGAACAAAGGATCATTTTGTAATTGTTGTTCAGCACGACGGCGTGCCAGGAAGAGTTTACGGTTAAACTCAACCTCAGTTAAGCCCATTGGGCAATTAACCAGAATTTGTTCAAATGCAGGCAACGATTGCAGTGCAATTTCACCTAGAGCATCATTATTTGTGGGTACAATACGCCATGCCGCAACAGTCAGGCCTTCAGCAGCAATTTCCTTATTTAGGATATTCTTGGCATTTTGCGCTAATGCAGGATCAATATTGAGAAATATTGTACCTGCCGCAAAAATCTCAGTGAGATTTGCACCTAATTTCTGTGCCTCATCACGAAAGAACTGTTTTGGCATTGCCAACAACAATCCGCATCCATCTCCCGTTTTACCATCTGCGGCAATACCACCACGGTGCGTCATGCAACTTAAACTGTGAATCGCGGTTTCGACCAGATGATGGCTTGATTCACCCTTCATATGGGCAATCAGACCAAAACCACAGTTATCCTTAAACTCATCAGGCTGATATAGACCTTGAGCGGGAGCTACAGTATTAGGCGATGGCATGTGCATAGCGTACCCTTCTTTCAACATGGCTCTTTCGAGCAACAAACAATCAATTCATTTTCTGCGATATTGTCGATTAACTCATTTAAAGTTCAATGCTTCGCAAAAACATTTTCACTGGCGGATTTGCAAATATACGCCTTTCTTATGCAAGAATCAGCGTATTTCACTATATAAAGTGTTTTCAGTTATTACACTTTAACAAATACTTGTAAAGTATAAAAAACTTTCCATTTCACTCAATTAATGAATCTTTTAGCACAAAAAAGGGCAATGAGCAGACAAATTAGCACCACAAGAAAGCAAAAAACATGCCAAATAAATACACATTTACTAAATCATTAAAAAAATTAAAATAACTTTAAATTATAGAAACTAAGCACTAAAGACCAAGAAATAAAATTGCACCAAAAAAAATCACAATGCCATAAAAAGAATCAATATTGTTTCATATTGGTGCAATATTAGTTAAATGGATCACTGATCTCTCTTCTCTGGGAATCTGAATTTTCTTTTAATTTTTCAGAACTGGAAATGGGTTGAGGTGCAGACTGACTCTGTTTTACATTCACAACATTCCCCTGCGCATCACGTTGTGTCACTATCGTTTTCACGGTTGTGGTTGGGTCGCTTAGTGTTCGTTCACCCCCAGCTAACGCTGTTTTTTGTGATGTGTTGGCACCAATCAGCAGAGTTTCATCAACTTTCGGAAGAGCTACTGGTTTTAATTGAATCGCATATAACTGATTTGCAGCAGATTTTAGTTCATCAGAACCCAAATCATTTACAAAATCGGCATAGGTTGATAGTTGCTGGGCTTTGGGTTGAATAGATTCAGGCAAAACCAGATTCAATTGTGTAAATTGACGGTTTGCGTCTTCCGAATTCGTAAATACACCATAAGCCAAAACATACTGCTCAGCCTGATCCTGACCACTTAAACGGAAATAGATAAACTTTTTCCGATCAGCACGGTTTAACAGGAAGTTTTTCACAATCGCCTCATCTGAACTACGGAAAATTTCCATGGTCCATTGACGCTGATTTTCCTTAACAAACTTTGTGCCCCGAAATTCAGGCGCATGCTCATTGGACACCACCACCCGTGTGGTTAAATCCAATGGTTTTACCTCATCAGAAAGGGCTCCCAAATGAGCGGTCGCGGCAACTTTCTCTGGCTGAATCTGCACCTGTGCTTCAGTTTTAGCTGGCTGTTCGACCTCTACCAATGCTTTATTATCTGTAATCGCCCAAAAAACCAATGCGGCAATTAAACAAGCCAGCGCAAAAACCAGCCAACTGTACTGTTGAATATTTTGCCAGATTGATCGTGACACAGCCATGCTTTTCCCAAATGTTTAATTATGCAGATTGATTCGCAAGAATGGATTGCTTCATGAGCTCAATATCAAAATCCTTGGTGATTACAGCCTGCCCCAACCTCTTAAGTAAAACTAGGCGCAACTGACCATTTAAGACTTTTTTATCATGTGACATATAAGCCAGAAACTCATCTAATGGAATTTTTGGACATGATATCGGTAAATTGGCACGTTGAATGATATTTTTTGTACGTTGCACATCTTCAGCTGAAATCCAGCCCAGGCGATGGGACAAATCTGCCGCCATCACCATACCCGTTGCAACGGCCTCACCATGCAACCAGGTTCCATAGCCTAGATAGGACTCAATCGCATGACCAAAGGTATGACCCAGATTTAATAGTGCACGCTCACCCTGTTCTTTTTCATCATTGGCGACAATCCTGGATTTATGGGCACATGAACGATATACTGCCTCCGCCAGCAGGTTGGCATCACGTCCTACCAATCCATCCATGTTCTGCTCCAACCAGACCAGAAAATCCACATCACCCAGCAAGGCATACTTAATTACCTCAGCTAAACCTGCAGACAGCTCACGGTCAGGCAAAGTATCCAATTGGGCCATATCTGCCAATACAACTTGTGGTTGCTGGAAAGCACCCAGCATATTCTTACCCAAAGAATGGTTAATACCCGTCTTGCCACCTACGCTTGAGTCAACCTGAGACAACAAGGTGGTTGGTACTTGTACAAAATTGACCCCACGCTGGAAACAGGCCGATGCAAAGCCTGCCATATCACCGATCACTCCACCACCCAAAGCCAACACCGTACAATCGCGGTTAAAGCCAGCCTCAAGTAAAGCATCAAAAATCAGGTTTAAATGCTGAATATCCTTATACTGCTCACCATCAGGCAATATACATTGTGCGACCTGTTTATCCAAAGCAGTCAGTGCACCCACATAATGCTGCATATATAAAGGGGCCACTGTTGTATTTGAAACCAGCATCACTTGCCGACCACGCAAATAAGGTTCAAGCAATACCTTAGGATCTAAATGACTGCCAATAAAAATTGGATAACGACGCTCACCTAATTCAACATGTAATGTTTGCATATAATTAAACCACTAAGAAATTCATTGAACGGACTGGGATAAAATAATTTGGAGAATCCGTTGTGCTAAATCACGTGCAGCACCCTGATTTGTTTCAATAATATGATGCGCAACTTCACGGTATAAAGGATCACGTGCGGTCAATAAATCTCGTAGTTTTTGTTCTGGATTTTCGACTTGTAATAATGGACGATTTTTATCGCGATAAGTTCGCTGTAATTGAAGTTCTACAGGTGTATAAAGATAGACGACAATGCCTCGTTGATTAAGAAATTCTCGATTTGCAGATTGGGTAACAGCACCACCACCAGTCGCTAAAACCAGTGCAGAACGAGCAGTTAACTCATTTATTACATTGGTTTCACGCAACCGAAATCCAGCTTCACCTTCTTTCTCAAAAATCCAGGGAATGGTAGCACCTGTTTTCCGTTCGATCTCATGATCACTGTCAAGAAAATCTCGCCCTAACAACTCCGCCAAATGCCGACCAACTGTTGTTTTACCTGCTCCCATTGGCCCTACCAAATAAATATTTGGTAGGGTTTCAAACGCTTTGCTTGGCAACGCGCCACCTATATTCATTGCAACGATTGAAAATATATTAATGATTTCTAGTCAAAGTGTCATTAACAATTCTCGGGGTCACAAAAATAAGTAGCTCACGCTTGCTATCCTTTTTGGTATCCCGACGGAATAATTTTCCAACAAACGGGATATCCCCCAAGAAAGGCACCTTAGTTTGGGAATTGATATTTTCTTGTTCAAAAATACCTCCCAACACCACCGTTTCACCATTGTCCACCAATACATTTGTATCTATGGCGTTCTTATTAATGGTTAACTGACCTGTTGGGGTTGGCTGCCCTGGTGCATCTTTAGTAATATTCAGTTTCATCATAACCTTACCCTCAGGAGTAATGCTTGGGGTTACATCTAAACTGAGGGTAGCATTAATAAATTCTGTTTTCGGTACCGCATTTGCACCAGAACCTGAGGAGGAAGCATATGGAATTTGTGTACCCGACTCAATTTTCGCAGCTTGCTTATCTGCAGTCATCACTTTTGGTGTTGAAATGACTTCACCATAGCCATCTGCCTGCACTGCTGAAAGCTCCAGATCCAGCATAAAGTCAGACAAGCTAATTAAACCAAAAGCAATACGACTCGCACCTGGCGTTACCGCACCCAAATCTACATTCAGGTTATCTGGACGTTCAATTGTATACTTATAACTACCTGTTTCGGAATCCTTTTCTGGCTCACGTAAATTCCATAAAGTCGTATCACTTCCACCTACCAATAAATTCCGATTACTGGTAATTCCTTGTGATAATACTCCCCATTTCACCCCCATCTCTTTGGTAAAATCGGTGCTTGCACTCACAATGCGTGCTTCAATCATCACTTGTTTAACTGATACATCCAGTAAATCAACCATTCTACGAATCTTATCAATATTAAGAGCAGTATCATTAACAATCAAAGTATTTGTTCGTGTATCAGCTACAGCACTGCCACGAGAACTTAATAAACTCTCTAACGCTAATGAGCCCGAATTTGCTGTACCATTTGCTATAGCTCCTTTACCATCACGAGAGTCTTCTATCAGTTTCAAGACATCGGCAGCTTTAGCATAACTTAGCGTAATATACTCTGACTGTATTGGAGCTAGTTTTACACTTTGAGCAATTGCCTTGGCCTCTTCTTCCTCAGCCTTAATTAACTCTGTTACAGGTGCAATCCAAATCACATTACCATTACGGCGCTTATCCAAATTCTTGGTTTTTAATACAATGTCCAAAGCCTGATCCCAAGGCACATCTTTCAAACGAAGAGTAATATTACCTTGTACAGTATCAGCTGCCACCATATTGATGCCAGTGAAATCTGCAAGAAGTTGTAAGACACGGCGAACTTCAATATCCTGGAAATCTAAAGAGATTTTATTGCCGGTATAAGTTTGAGCTTTTGCTTTTGTTGGAGATTTATCCTCTGGGCGCTTTAAACTAATCGTTAACTTATTTTCTGCCTGATAAGCCATATACTCATAACTGCCTGCAGACTGAATAGTAATCACACCATTACCTTTATCATTATAGGCATCAACACTTGCCACTGGAGTGGCGAAATCATTGGTATTCAAACGACGAGCCAAATGCACTGGAACCTTATTTCCCATCGTCCGTACTATAATCTTGCTACCTTGTTGTTGTACATCGACTGGAGTGTTATTCCCCAACAAATCTATAACAACCAGCCCCTCACCATCTTTACCCCGTTGGAATCCAATATTGGAGATACCCTGTTGAGGCTGGCGGGATAACGTAGATACATTTGCTAAAGATGGACGTGCTGAGTTAATTTTAAGAACAAAGGTATTTCCCTCCACACGTGTGGTAAATGCACCTGCCTCCTTTAAATTCACAATTACACGAGAGCGCTGATCATCGGCAGCAACCTCAATAGAACTGGCTTCATTGGTTGATACAGGAATTGAGGTCTGCTTTAGACTTTGCTGTGCCTTATCAAAATCCAGAATTAAACGGGCTGGTTGTTCAAGCTGATATGCTTGTGGTTGGGGAGGTAAGCCATTAAACATGACACGGATTTCTGTACCCTGATCAGCCAAGCTCATTGGCACAATATTGGTCATACTCACTTGTGCTGACGCAAACTGCATAATTGCGATAGCAACAGCACCCATAGAAAACTGACGGAATGCATGATTCATGGTCTTCGCTTCCCCAAATAAAGAATCTTTAAACTGTTTTTTCATTGTTATTCCCTTAATCTACTGTGCTGGTCCAATTAAAACGAGTGTTCTAGGCCTTTCCACATACCCTTCTCGCCCATCTGGCACAATCTCCACTAAATCGATTTGAGTTGGACTAATTTTAATAATGCGCCCTTGGTTCATTCCCAGATAACTGCCCACTTGAACACGCTCAATCTGTCCATCAGGAGTTTGAATTAAGGCAATTGTATCATTGGCTTTACCACGCATACTGCCTTTCATATTAAGCGATTCTAAAGCATAACTCTCTAATGGTTGTGGTTGACGATTAAAATTAGGATAAACACGCTTACCTGCCATAATCTTAAGCTCAGCAGCCAAGGAACTTGGCATAAATGGGCTTTTTAACTGATGCGCTGCATAGTTGAATAATGGCACAGGTGTAAATACTGGTGCAGGTTCAATTGGCAAGGGTGGTTGATTACGAATTTCTGCCATCTGTTGATTGACTGCATCGATACGGGAATCGCACCCGACCAATCCAACGACCCATACCAATCCAAGGAAAATTTTATAATTATTCATTAATGTTGTCCCCCTTGTGCAGGTGGAGTACTTGTAGAATTTGTTACACCTGTAGATGGATTGGTCTCTGCTTGCTCGTCCACACCTACATAGCGATAAGTTTTTGCTTTTACTGTATAATTAATGACTGGAATATCAGATTTTTTCTGAGTATCCTCTTTTGCTTCAACCGTAAAATCATGCAGGGTTACAATACGTGGTAGAGCCGCAATTCCTGTCGTAAATGCACCAAAAGCATGGTAATCCCCCGTGGCCTCAATGCTAATTGGCTGCTCTATAAAGAACTCTTGCTTAACTTCACTTTCCAAACGAATATTTTTAAATTTCAAACCAGAGTTCACCCCAGTCAAGTTAATGTCTTCAACTAGACTTGGAATTTCAGTTTCTTTTGGTAACTGCTGTAGTTGCTGATTAAAATTTGCTTCCATTTCCTGCAATTGTGTTTGATATTGTTGCAAATTACGTAGTTTGGAGTCTTTTTCCTTAAACTCATTCAGTAGGCTCTGCTCTTTTGCCTGCGCATTTGCAATTGCTTCCAACTGTGACTTAATCACCACAAAATAACCAAGCGCAAGTACAGCTAGGAAAATAAAAATCCAACAGGTAATTTTAACAGATGCTGGCCAGCTACCGTAATTGTTCATATCCAATGTATTGAACTGTTGGAAGAACTGATCTACTGTCATCTTCTTTTTCTTTAAAGTGACTTCTTGGTTAAAATCATTTAATTCTTCTTGGCTCATTGTGTCACCCCTGCGGCTGGTGTTGCTGATTCAGATTCAGCTGTTGTCCCTATTTCACCTAAGTCTACAGTTACAACAAAACTTCCATAGTTTTCTTCAACGCGAGGAACCAAAGAACTTGCTGTTTTATTTTTATTCTCTTCGGCCGCCAAGAACGAATTCATAAAGGCATTGCGGTACCAAGGCGATGCTTCAAGATTACGCAATAATTCAGCCACTGTATTTGGACTTTCCGCTTTCCCTTCAATGGTAAATTTATCCCCTGTACGGGTAAATTTAGTAAGATACATGGTTGGCGGTGTGACACGTACCAATTCATCAACCAAGCGGACTGTAATTGGACGTTGTCCCTGTAATCCCTGAATCAACTTCATACGCTCGATAATTGCATTGCGGCGCTCTTGCAGGCCATCCAACGATTTTAGTTGCGTATCCAAATTTTGGTTGGTACTGACAATCAATTGATTGGCCTGTTCCTGATCATCCAGCTTCTGATCAAAATACACCCACCCAGAAAAAACTGATACAACCCCTAATGCGGCAACCCCAACACAAAATGCAACAAACTTTTTCTTTCGTTGTTCTCTTAGCTCATCACGCCAAGGGAGTAGGTTAATCTTTGCCATTAATCAAAACTCCTCAATGCTAGACCACATGCCACCATCAATGAGGAAGCATCATTTTCAATTTTTTTAATATCAATTTGGGGAGAAAAACCCATTTGTAAAAATGGATTGGCAATGGTGACGCGATAACCTAATTTTTGTTGTAACAATTTTGCCAGCCCTGGGATATTTGCATTTCCGCCCGCAAGCAAAATATGGTCAATTTCATTAAATTGAGAAGAGGAGAAAAAGAACTGAAGTGAACGGGCAGCCTGTTGAACTACTGCATCAAGAAATGGTTCTAGCACTTCAGTATCATAGTCATCTGGCAATGTTCTTTCTTTTTTCGCACGTCCAGCCTCTTCGAAAGACAAACCGTAGCGACTCTGAACATCCTGGGTTAATTGACGGCCACCAAACACCTGTTCACGAGTATAAATAATCTTGCCTTTCTGCATAACAGACAAGGTTGTCATGGTATGGCCGATATCCAAGATACCAACGGTATTTGCGCCCATTGGCAAGGTATCGGCGAACACGCTAAAAGCACGTTCCATAGCATAGCTTTCGACATCAGCAATTTTCGCGCTTAGACCAGCAAGTTCCAAAACTTCAACACGGGTATCCACGTTTTCAGTTCGCGTGGCCACCAAAAGCACATTAACACGATTCGGGTTTGCCAGACGGTCTGGCAAAACCTCAAAATCAAGACTAACCTCATCTAGTGGGAATGGAATATATTGCTCAGCATCCATACGGATTTGAACTTCTCGCTCCTCATCCGACATATCGGCATCCATTTCAATGATCTTATGAATCACCATTGAGGTAGGCACCGCAATTGCCACATGAGTGGTGTGAGGGTTCGCAAGGTTGATGACTCGTTCAAGTGCATCACCCACTGCTTCTGGATTGAGAATGCTTTTCTCCACCACACTGTTTTCAGGCAGTGGCATCACGGCATAACTTTCAACCCAATATCTACCGTTCTTTACAGAGAGCTCTAATAACTTAACAGTTGTCGAACTAATATCGACCCCTACTAACCCCTTACTTGGTTTACGATATAACCTGAGCACAGTTCTTTCCTATTTATTTTTTTATCCCCAAAAGTACAACTCACTAATCTGTTTTGGTCTTTAATTGATACGGATACAATATCTCATCTAACAATCCGTATGTCTAAAGGATATACTGACCACAATTAGTTTGCCATTCGCTCTTATTAAAACTTACTTATTATGAAAAAGCTATCCAGTTCTGGTATTGTTCGCCCATTTTTTTTGATCCTTATTATTATCTTAGTCTCACTTCCAATGGGATTTTATGGCATGTATCTCTATCTAGCACCCTCATTGCCAGATATGAGTTCATTAAAAAAGGCACCTTTATTAAAACCATTACAGGTCTATACGGCGGATAACAAACTCATTGCGGAGTATGGCGGCAAACTCTCTATCCCTGTGAAATATGAAGATATTCCTCCTACCTTTATCCATGCTTTTCTGGCTGCTGAGGATTCCTCATTTTTTGAGCATAATGGTATTAGTTTCAAGGGCTTGGGGCGAGCTCTAACTGAATCCGTGACAGGTTCAGATGTGCAAACAGGCGGTTCAACCATTACCATGCAGGTGGCAAAAAACTATTATTTAAGTCCTGAAAGAACGCTAAGACGTAAACTCACCGAGGTGTTTCTAGCCCGAAAAATAGAGCAAAACCTGACCAAGCAGGAAATCTTAAGTTCCTATGTCAATAAAATCTTTCTGGGCAAAAATGCCTACGGCATTGCGGCGGCGGCAAGAATCTATTACAACAAAAATATTAATGAATTAACTACAGCACAAATGGCAATGATTGCAGGTTTGCCAAAAGCACCTTCCAAATACAATCCTGTGGTCAACCCAGAACGTGCGCTTGAGCGGAGAAACTGGATTCTTGGACGCATGCTGCAATTGGGTTATATCAATCAGGCCCAATACCAGAAAGCTGTTGCTGAACCAATTAACCTCAACATGATTGACCGTTCCGTAAGCAATGTCTTTCCTTATGTGGGAGAAATGGTACGGTCTGAGCTGGTTGAGCATTTTGGTGAACAGGCAATTGATTCTGGCTACAAGGTCTATACCACCATTGACAGTAACCGCCAGCGTTATGCAGAAGAGGCTGTTCAGGAGGGTTTGGAAGCATATGACCGCCGTCATGGCTGGCGCGGTCCTGAGGCACATGATAAACCACTCAGTCAGTTTATGGCCTATGCCAACACTTATCCAGCAGAAGTGGTCAAGGTCAATAATAATTCATTTGAAGCATTAATGCAGGATGGGTCCACAGTTACGGTGAATTGGTCAGGTATGTCCTGGGTAAGACCCTATCGTAATGCCAACAGTGTTGGTGGTGGTCCCTCAAATGCCTCTCAAATTGTAAAAGTAAAAGATATCATTCGCCTGCGCCCAAATGAGAACAAGAGCGTCTGGTCTCTGGTTCAGGTACCTAAAGTTCAGGGACAATTGATTGCCCTCAATCCAAATGATGGGGCAATTGAAGCGGTGGTTGGCGGCTATAACTTCTATCAGTCCAAGTTTAACCGTGCTGTACAGGGCTGGAGACAGCCTGGTTCAACCATTAAGCCTTTCGTTTATGCACTTGCAATAGAACGTGGCATGACCCCATACACCATGGTGAACGATAGTCCAATCACCATTGGCAAGTGGTCCCCTAAAAACTCTGATGGACGCTATCTGGGGATGATTCCACTCCGTCGTGCACTCTATTTATCACGAAATACCGTATCAGTCCGACTATTGCAAAATGTGGGTATTGAGCGTGCACGCCAACTGTTTATGGATTTTGGTCTGGAAGAGGAACAGATTCCCCGTAACTACACCATTGCACTGGGAACCCCACAGGTACTGCCTGTACAAATGGCGACAGGTTATGCCACCTTTGCCAATGGTGGCTATCGAATCCAGCCTCATTTCATCAAGCGAATTGAAGATGCATCGGGTAAGGTGATTTACGAAACCAAGCCTGAGTATGCCTGTATTCCATGTATTAATGATCCAAATGCCTATAATGAGCAACAACCTGACGAAACTCAAAAACAGGAAGATGGAGACGTTAAGGAAATCACCAATCAGACTCTGGATGATGCAACTGCTGCTTCTGAAACCCAAATTACAGCTACAGACACTGATAAAGAAACAAAAACCAACAGTGACTATCGTCAGGCACAACGTATTTTAAAATCAAGCTCGGCCTATGACATGGCGAATATCTTACGTGATGTGATTCAGCATGGTACGGGTCGCGCCGCACTCAAAATTGGTCGTGATGACTTGGGCGGCAAGACAGGAACCACCAATGATGCCAAGGATGCCTGGTTTGCTGGATTTAATGGAAAACTGGTTGCAATTGCCTGGGTTGGATTTGACCAGCCACGGACTCTGGGTCGCCGCGAATATGGTGGTGTCGCAGCCTTGCCAATCTGGACCAACTTTATGGCGAACTCACTCAAAGATACGCCATCTGCCTGGGTACGTCTGGACAAGGAGGCAAAAGAGCCTATTTCCCGCGATAAACTACAGGTCCAGCAAGGTGACGACAAAAAGGAATATCGCGCATCCCCTCCTTTAGCACGTCCATTGTACCGTCCAGCACCACCAGCACCTGATCGCTCAGCACAAAATGACTTCTCAGACCTACCTGATTCAGCCTCGGGTGAGGAGCAAATCATGGTGCCCACCCGAAAACAACCACCAGCGATGGGTTCTACGCCACAAAATCCTCCCCCTCAACGGGATCGGATTGAAAACCTCATCAATGAAATTCAGTAAAAGAAACAGGCCATCAAATTGATGGCCTGTTTCTTTTCTGGAAAACATAAATTTGAAACACGGCTGTCACTGCAAAATGCTGTTGCTGCTCAATCGTTTTTCGTCGTTCTGGGTTGGCTTTATATGCATAAGGTGTCATGGCAATCAGGTTCCTTAATGCCTGCTGATCCAATGATAGGGGTGCTTCAACAACCTGTTCCTGTTTCAATTCAAACTCAGTATTCAGCTGCTCAACAAATTTCTGCGGCTCGTGCAGGTTGACCTGTTCGAACAATGCCTCACGCAATGCATAAAGATGTCTTGGTGCAGGCGTGGCAATGATTAGATAACCCTCATCTTTCAATACCCTTGTAATTTCCTGCTGAGGAATGGGACTAAATAGGCTGCTACAGACATCAATCGAACGATCCTGTACAGGTAATATTGCCCCTGTCCCCACCACCCAGACTACCCGTGAATTGAGTTTTGCTGCCCTTTGCACTGCGGTTTTGGCAATATCAACACCAACACAGTGTTTTGTACAAGGCTGCATGGCATGGGTATAGTAGCCCTCGCCACAACCGATATCTAAAACTGTTTTGGGCTTGAGTTGTTGCAGCAACTCCACCATCACCTGCTGTAAGGGCTGATAAAAACCAGCCTGTAAAAATTCTCGGCGCGCCAGTACCGACTCTGGCGTATCGCCTGGGGTTTTACTGTGTTTATGCTGGACCACATGCAGATTGACATAGCCTTGTTTGGCCACATCATAATGATGCCCTTTTTCACACTGCCAAGAATTTGCGACCAAATTCAATGCTTGGCGACAAACAGGACACATCAATACACTCATCTATTTTCTCCAAACATAAAAAAAGCTGGTATTCACACCAGCTTCTCTCTTGAATCATGGCTTAACGTAATTTTAACGTCATTAGTCCCAACACGACCAGGAAAATGGTAATAATCCAGAAACGGATCACCACCTGGGTTTCTTTCCAGCCCTGTTTTTCATAATGGTGATGCAAAGGCGCCATTAGGAATACACGCTTGTTGCGCATCCGCAAGGAGCCGATTTGCAGGAATACCGAAACCGCTTCCATCACAAATACACCACCCATAATCGCAAACACGATTTCCTGACGAACCATCACTGCAATCGTACCTAACATTGCACCTAATGCTAAAGCACCAACATCACCCATAAAGATTTGTGCAGGATGGGCATTGTACCAAAGGAATGCCAGACCAGCACCCACCATGGCAGAACAGATCACCACCAATTCTGATGTATATTTCACATATGGAATATGTAGATAGTTGGCAAAACGGATGTCACCTGACAAGTAGGCAAACACACCTAGACCTGCCGCAACCATCACAATCGGCATAATCGCCAGACCATCCAGACCATCGGTGAGATTCACCGCATTGGATGCCCCGTTAATCACCAGATAGGTAAAGCCAATAAATGCCAGACCTAATGGAACAGCCGAAAGTGGGATGGAAAGGTTTTTAAAGAAAGGGATCAGCAAGTCCAGCATATTCGCAGTATAAACAGGATTATCCTGCTGTTTTGCAATGATATATAAGGCAATACCCGCACCTAGCGAAGCAACTGAAGTCCAAAAGAATTTTTTGCGTGCAGGTAGGCCCGCATTGTCTTTGTAACGAATCTTGATCCAGTCATCTGCCCAGCCCACAGCACCAAATACCACCATGACACCTAGAACAATCCAGACATAGGGATTGGATAAGTCCGCCCAAAGCAGGGTACTGATCCCAATCGACAGGAGAATCAGCACCCCACCCATGGTCGGCGTACCCATTTTCTTGGCATGGTTTTCAGGTGCAAATGAGCTGACTGCCTGACCATATTTTAATGCCTGCAATTTGCGGATCATGATTGGGCCAAGCACCAAACCAATCGTCAAGGCAGTGAGGATGCTGAGTAGCGAACGCAGTGTTAAATAACGAATCACCTGAAATGAGCTTTCATAGCCCGCCAGATGTTCAAATAACCATAACAACATTTAAATTTTCTCCATCAAGTCAGCCATCAGCGTTTCCATATGGGTATAACGTGACCCCTTGAACAGGAAACTGATCGGCTGTGCGGATTCGCCTAATCCGTATGTTTGGACTAAATTAACTAAAAATGGTAAAGCGTCTGCCTGTGTTGCAAATGCGTGTAACTTTTCTGAATGCGCCGAACCCTGCTGGGCTGCCGTAGCAAACTCACCCACCACGACCAAATGGTCTAGCGGCAATGCTGACAGGTCACAGCCCAAGTCATGATGCTCCTGCCAACTGCTGTCACCCAGTTCGCCAATATCCCCCATCACCATGACTTTTACCCCCTGCTGCTGCAACAATACCTGTGCTGCTGCACGCATTGAGGTTGGATTGGCATTATAGGTGTCATCAATAAATAAACAATGTTGCTGCTGAATGAAATTCAGACGGCCTTTCGCTCCCTGCGCCTGCTCCAGACCCTGGACAATATCATCAAGTTCGATACCAATCGCCAAGGCAAAAGCCGTTGCCGCCGCTGCATTCTGCACATTATGCGCCCCTGCAAATGGCAGGCTCACTGCTCGGCTACCTTGCGGCGTATGCAGGTTAAACTGTGCGGACTGTGGATTAAGCTGAATTTCGCTTGCATACACATCACCGCCCTCGCCAAAACTCAGAATGGGGTGATTATCTGCATTTTGGCGAATGGTGGCCGTGAAATCATCATGTGCAGGGACAACTGCGGTACCATTCGGCAAGATATGTGTGTAGATTTCTGACTTGGCACAGCAAATTCCATCACGTCCACCAAACTCACCCAAATGTGCTGTTCCAATATTCAGAATCCCAGCCACATGCGGTTGCACCAAATTTGAGGTGTAATCAATCTCACCCTGATGACTGGCTCCCAACTCCATCACTGCATATTGATGTTCTGGACGCAGTTCCAGCAACATCATCGGCACACCTAAATCATTGTTCAGGTTCCCCCGCGTAATCAGGGTGGGTGCTAAACGCGACAGGATACTGCCGAGCATTTCCTTGGTGGTGGTTTTACCACTGCTGCCTGTGAGGGCAATCACCTTGAGCTGTGGATTCTGCTGACGGCGATAGGCGCCAAGCTGCCCCAAGGCCACACGGGTATCTTTTACAATCAGTTGGGCAATATCCACATCAACTGGTCGCTCGACAATGGCGATCTGGCAACCCTGTGTTGCCACTTGCTTTACAAAGTTATGCGCATCAAAACGCTCACCCTTTAATGCAAGGAAAGCATCACCCTCTTCAGCATGACGTGAGTCAGTCAAAATTCGCTTAATTTCCCCTTGAGGAATCTTATGCTGATGCCATTCACCCTGAGTTGCCTGTTGAAGTTTCTCTGCGGTCCACGGTTCAAGCGGTACAGTGCTGGTGGTTGAGGTATGCATGGTTTTTATTTACCTTTTGATCCTATTGTGCAGGATAAGCCGAATCTACAGAATGTGACTGTGCAGCAATCGCTGACTGTACTTCCACCACATCATCAAACCAGTGACGAACCCCATCAATTTCCTGATAGTTCTCATGCCCCTTGCCTGCAATCACCACAATATCTCCCGCATGTGCATGTGCCACCGCAAATTTAATCGCTTCACGACGGTCATGGATTTCATGCACAATATGATCAGCAAAATCAATTCCTTGCTTCATATCTGTAAAAATCTGTTTAGGATTTTCAGTACGCGGGTTGTCTGAAGTCAGCATCACAGGGTTGGCATGATCCAGTGCGGCCTGAGTCATGAGGGGGCGCTTGCCACGATCACGGTCACCGCCACAGCCAAATACTGCCCAAAGCTGTCCAGTGACATGCCGTTTTAAAGTCGTCAACACCTGAATCAAGGCATCAGGGGTATGCGCATAATCGACAACAAATAAGCGGTCAGCATCCTGTATCACCTGCATCCGCCCTGGCGCACCCTTGAGCTGTGGTACAAACTGCACCAGATCAGCCAGGGCAAAACCTGCATATTCTGCTGCAATCAGGCTCGCCAATAGGTTTTCAACATTAAAATGTCCAAGCAGTGGACTTTGAACTGTATAACGACCCGCTGGGCTAATAAGCGTAAAACCTGCCCCACTCAAACGGTATTGCAAATCGGCAATATGATAATCGGCATTTGTCTGGGTCAGGGAATAAGTCAAAATTTTAGGCTGGGATGGATTGGCTTTGGCTGCATCCAGCATGAGACTGGAATGGGCATCATCCAGATTAATGATGACGGCTTTTAAGCTTGTAAACCTGAACAGCAAAGCCTTTGCCGCAGCATAGGCTTCAAGTGTGCCATGATAATCCAGATGGTCACGGCTTAAATTACTATAAACCGCAATTTCAATCGCACAGCCATTTAAACGGCCTTGCTCCAGACCATGTGAACTAGCTTCAAGTGCAACAAAATTGGCACCCTGTTTGGCATAGTCATGCAATGCGTTCTGCAACTGCAAGGCATCCAAAGTGGTATGTGTTGATGGCATAAGGTTTGGCAGAATGCCATTGCCTGTTGTTCCCATCACTGCACAGCCTTGGCCCTGCGAGCTAATCAATTCGGCAATCAGGCGTGAAATGGTGGTTTTGCCATTGGTGCCTGTGACTGCAATTCCACGCAGCGCTGTCACAGGATCGACTACCTGTAAATATTGCTTCTGCCATTCACCCATTAAATAACGGACTTCGGGACAGACCCATTCCTTTGCAAGACCTAGATCTGTTTCACTAATCACTGCCAATGCACCCGCATTCAAGGCATTCTCAGCAAATAAACGCGTTTTTTCAGGTTGGCTATAACTGTTTAAGGCAATAAAGATTTGCCCTGCTTCAACCTTACGGCTATCCAGACAGAAGCCTTTAAACGGTTGTGTATACCAAGCCGCATCTATGCTGATTTGATGTATCTGTTGAAAACTAATCGACATAATCTACCTACGGATTGGGTTTTGTGGGGTATCGAGTGGCTTATCCAGTGGAACATTGAGCAGGCGTAAAGACTCCTGCATCATTCGCGCAAACACAGGTGCGGCAACCAGACCGCCGTAATAACGTCCCTGTGGATTTTCCACGACAATAATCATGGCCAAACGTGGATCACTAATCGGTGCAACGCCAGCAAATAAGGCTCGGTACTCATTACTGGAATAGCCTTTACGGTCTGCACGCAACTTGTGTGCCGTTCCTGTTTTACCCCCTACACGATAGCCAGGAATATTGGCCTGGGTCGCTGTTCCGCCTGGCATGGTAACCTGCTCCAGCATCATCAACACTTGATCGGCAATTTTAGGATCAAGCACCTGTGTACCCTTAGGCGGCTGATCCAGTTTATGCAGGCTTAATGGTACTTCCACCCCATGGTTTGCCAACATGGCATAACCTTGCGCCAACTGCAAAATCGTTGCACTTAAGCCATAACCATAAGCCATCGTCCCCAATTGTGATAGATTCAACTTATCACCTGAGTACAGCAGACCTGCACTTTCCCCTGGAAATTTAACATCTGAACGATGACCAAAACCCACTCGACGGAAGAAAGAGGGTATGGCATCTTTAGGCAAGGACAAGGCTAATTTGGCTGACCCCACGTTCGAAGATTTAACGATAATGCCTGTCAGGGTCAAGGCGCCATAGTTATGGGTATCACGAATCGTATGCGAACCCAAACGCATCGAACCTGGTGAAGTGTTGACAATGGTGTTCGGCGTATATTTGCCACTTTCCAATGCCGCCGCAACCGTAAACGGCTTCATGGTTGAACCTGGCTCAAACATATCAATGGCACCACGGTTACGCATCGCGTCCTTATTGGAAAGCCCATTTTTATCATTCGGGTTATAGGACGGCCAACTGGTCATTGCCAGAATTTCACCTGTTTTCACATCCACCGCAATCGCGGTTGCGGAACGTGCATTGTTTGCCACCCCAGCGGCGGTCAGTTCACGATACATAATGTACTGCAAACGTGAATCAATACTCAGGGTGATATTTTCGCCCGATTCAACTTCCTTAATGACTTCTGAAACTTTTAAACGGTTGCCTTTTTTATCCCGAATAATTTTTTGTTCGCCATCCAGTCCTGCCAGTTGCTTGTTCAACTGCATTTCCAGTCCCTCAATCCCTGTTCCCTCACTATTGGTCAGGCCAATAATCTGGGCATTGGGCTGGGGTTGCGGATAGTAGCGTTTATAACTTTTTTCCGCGTAGACACCCTGAAAGTTACGCTTAACAATTAAATCGGCCTGTTGCGGTGGAATTTCTTTTTGCAGTACCAAATAGCGTGACCGTGGACGATCATTCATCTGCTTCTTCAAACTTTGGCGATCAACACCCACAGCATCCGCCAATTCATCCAGATTCAGGTTTTTATCAGGCAACTGACGTTTTAATTTACGACTGGTCGGGTCTTTTTTGAGCTCAGCCATCGTTTCATCATAAAGCTGCTTGGTTTCCCAATAATCCCTTGGGTCGATGACAATCTTCATAATTGGGGTGCTGATCGCAAGTGGCACGCCATGACGGTCACTGATCACCCCACGCATTGCCTCTAGACGCTCAGTTCGTAAAATGTTGGCATTGGCCTTGTTCTGCAAGAAATCCTTATTGACCACCTGTACATAGAAAGCGCGCGCCACAATCACCACAAAGCACAGCAGCACCGTTCCCCAAAGCAAGTAAAATCGCCACATATCCAGCGCAAGGGTGGGTCTTTCCGAAATGGACTGCTGTTTTTTTCGTATTGGTTTGCTTCGCTTATCTGCCATACAGCATGCCTTATTTGTCTTGCTTTGAAGTCATAGGTAAAGAAATCACAACCGTTTGTGCCGCAGGTGGTGAAAACATGCGCAGTTGCGTGACCGCACGGGAACCAATCTGTGCTGTGGCACCAAAGGTTTGCTGCTCAATCAGCAAACGGCCCCATTCCGCGTTTAAGTCATCCTTTTCACGCATGTAGGCACTTAAGTCACGATAATCATGGCGATACTCAAATACCTGAAACACCACCATCATTGCACTGACAAACACCAGTGCAACAAGTACAGCGTAAACAACAACCTTTTTTAGTCCCTTGTTGCCGCTTGATAAAATATCATCATTATTGTTGTTATTCATTGTTTGCCTTTTTGCTCTAAACGCTCCGCCACGCGCAACCATGCGCTCCGCGAACGAGGATTTGCCTTGACTTCCGCTTCACTGGCGCGAACACGTGAAACTTTCTTTAAACGTCGGGTATCCACCTGTGCCTGTGGCATGCCCCAGCCTGAATCCTCAGCCAGACTCGATTCTTTTTGAATAAACTGCTTGATTAAACGGTCTTCCAGAGAATGGAAGCTGATCACCGCCAACTGCCCTTTTGCCTTGAGCAATTCTACCGCCTGCGGCAGGAATGTCTCAATGTCATCCAGCTCCTTGTTAATGGCAATACGAATGGCCTGAAAGCTACGGGTTGCGGGATGCTTATGCTTTTCCCATTTTGGATGTGCGGTTTTGACAATTTCAGCAAGTTGCGCGGTGGTGGTGATTTCACCCGCCTGCTTAATCGCTTTGGCGATACGGCGGCTGTAACGTTCTTCACCATATTGATAGATAATATTGGCCAGTTTTTCTTCTTCGATTTCAAGCAGCCATTGTGCTGCGGTTGGACCCTGCGAATTATCCATCCGCATATCCAGTGGCCCGTCCTGCATAAAGCTAAAGCCACGCTCTGCCTGATCAAGCTGCGGCGATGACACGCCCAAATCCGCCATAATGCCATCGACTTCAGTAATGCCGATCCTAGTAAGCTCAGCCTGCATATCGGCAAAACTGGCATGGATGATCCTGAAACGGGAATCTTCCTGTTCCAGTTGTGCCGCAACCTCAAGCGCCTGCGGATCTTTGTCAAATGCGTAAACACGCGCATCCTGATCCAGCTTTGAGAGCAACAGTCGGGTATGTCCGCCACGACCAAAGGTGGCATCGACATAAATGCCTGTGTCGCGACCTGCCAATACGCCATCAACGGTTTCATGAAGTAAGACAGAAATATGCGACATAAGAAATAGATCAATAGCTAAAAATGTAACTGCACATTATTACCTTGTTTTATGCCAGTACCAAACGACTTTTTGTAGAGAATTCTTAACTTTCTATAGATAAAACCGTTTTCTTGATCTTTTTGGCAAAGAAAAAAGCAAATACATCCTGTGTATTTGCTTTTCACGTTTATTTACGCTGCTTTTGTTCTGAGTGTTTATTGCTTTTCTGTATAAATCTGGTCGAAGACCGCACCATTTACAAAGTGGGTTTTCTGCGCCTTTGCCCATCCACCGAACACATCATTAATGCTAAACAACTTAATTTTTGGGAATTGTGCTGCATATTTTGCCGCAACCTGAGGATTACGCGGACGGAAATAATGTTTCGCCGCCAGCTCCTGTCCCAACGGTGAATAAAGGAAGTTTAAATAGCCACGCGCCAACTGGCGGTTTCCATTTTTATCCACGGTCTTATCAACGATTGCAACCGAGGGTTCTGCCAAAATTGAAATGGATGGATAAACAATTTCATATTTATCCTTGCCGAGTCCCTGAGTCGCCAATAAAGCCTCATTTTCCCAGGACAACAGCACATCACCAATGCCACGCTCAGCAAACGTGGTTAATGAACCACGCGCACCAGAGTCCAGCACCTTGACATTTTGATACAGCTTTTTCACCAGATCACGCGCTTTTGCATCGTTTCCACCTGGCTGCTTCAATGCATAGCCCCAGGCAGATAAATAAATCCAGCGAGGCGCACCCCCTGTTTTTGGATTTGGGGTAATAATTTCCACACCCTCTTTGGTCAGGTCATTCCAGTCCTTGATATTTTTAGGATTGCCTTTGCGCACAAGGAATACCACGGTTGAGGTATACGGTGCGGAATTATCCTTGAACTGTTTTTGCCAGTCCTTTCGAATCAGGCCTGCATTGGCAATTTCATCAATGTCATTGGCCAGTGCCAAGGTCACCACATCCGCCTGCAAACCATCAACCACAGACCGCGCCTGTTTGCCAGAGCCGCCATGAGATTGCTTAAAGTCAACTTCTTGACCTGTACGTTGTTTCCAGTATTGCCCGAATGCCTGATTGTATTCCTGATAGAACTCGCGTGTTGGATCATAGGAAACATTCAGGAAAGTTGTTGCCGCCTGTGCCACTCCACCCAGACCCAATGCCAATACAGCAGTCGCAATTAATTTTTTCATTGACCGATTACTCGTTTTTCGCCCCATTGACGACCACTATATTTCTTTATAATTATTTTACAATCATATAGTTATATTAATAATTTGTTTATTATCCAGTTTTAGAGATATAGTAAAACCACCTACACTTAGCAGAAAAAAAGCTAAAATTAAGAAAGTTTAATAAAATAAAGAATAATGACACTTCTTCACGCTTTCTACATATTTGCCTGCTAAATTTAACTTGCACACAAAGTAGCCACACAGCTATAAATATTGGACATAAAATTAATGGAATTTTATCTTTTTTGTAAAAAATGTGACTTGGTTCTACTTTTTCATTAATATTTATGTTTGAATTGTATCATTAAAGCAATACTATATTCGCTTAGTTAGTCTTGTAGACTCAAAATCATGTAGGGGATGTTAGCAATGCGAGCATTAAAATTGAAAAAAACATTATGCTTAAGCCTATTTTTGGTATGTTCAGTCCAGTTCGGGCATGCAGCTGCAATTAAAGAAAGCAGTAACATAAAAACGATTGATAAATCGACCTCATCTTCACTTATTGGCAAGGCGCTGGATCAGCAAAAACGCAACACCAGCATGATTCCATCGACAGATGATGAATTGAAAATGTTGAACACCATCCGCACCACGCCAACACAGAATTTCTTTGCAACGCAGAACCAACGTTTTTCACGTTTTGTGCAGAGCCTGTTCCAGCAGCAAAATTCCTGATTTTTTAAATATCTAGTCCCCTTGCATGTTTAAATAAGCCTAGTCATGTCGTGACTAGGCTTTTTCGTTATAATAGTGCCAATTTTATTTTAAAAAACCCATTCCCCTATGAAAGTTCGTACCCGTATTGCTCCTTCTCCTACAGGCTTTCCGCATGTAGGCACTGCCTATATTGCCCTGTTCAACCTGTGTTTTGCCAAACAGCATGGTGGTGAGTTCATTCTCCGTATTGAGGATACCGACCAGCTTCGTTCAACACCTGAATCTGAAAAGATGATTCTGGACTCTTTGCGCTGGCTGGGTCTGAACTGGTCGGAAGGTCCTGATGTTGGTGGGCCGCATGCGCCTTATCGCCAATCGGAACGGATGGGAATCTATAAGCAATACGCCTTGGAATTGGTTAAAAAAGGTCATGCTTTCTACTGTTTTGCAACCGCGGAAGAACTCGACCAGATGCGTGCTGAACAGCAGGCGCGTGGTGAAACACCCAAATATGATGGTCGTGGGCTAAAATTATCACAGCAAGAAGTGGAACATCGTCTTGCTGCGGGCGAACCCCATGTGATCCGCATGAAAGTCCCTGAAGAGGGAGTATGCAAGATCAATGACCTGTTGCGTGGTGAAGTGGAGATTCCCTGGGCACAGGTAGACATGCAGGTATTGTTAAAAACTGATGGCTTGCCGACCTACCACCTTGCCAATGTGGTTGACGATCACCTAATGGAAATCACCCATGTATTGCGCGGCGAGGAATGGCTGCCTTCTGCACCAAAGCACCAGTTGCTGTATCAATATTTTGGCTGGGACATGCCAACCCTGTGCCACATGCCTTTATTGCGTAACCCAGACAAATCAAAATTATCTAAACGCAAAAATCCAACCTCAATTAACTACTATCGTGACATCGGCGTGTTACCAGAAGCCCTGCTCAACTATTTAGGCCGTATGGGCTGGTCAATGCCAGATGAGCGTGAGGTGTTCACCTTAGAGGAAATGGTGGAAAACTTTGATGTACAGCGTGTTTCACTGGGTGGTCCAATCTTTGATGTTGAAAAACTCAACTGGCTGAATGGTCAATGGATCAAGGCACTGACTCCTGGACAATTGCTGGACCGTTTACTGGCATGGAAAAGCGACCGTCAAACGCTGGAAGATATTGCCACCGCCATTCAGCCACGTATTAACCTGTTGTCTGAAGCGGTAAACTGGGCAGGTTTCTATTTCAACCACATGCCTCAAATCAGCAAGGAACAGTTTGAAAGCAAGAAATTGACTGAAGAACAGGTTCGCCAAAGTCTACAGTTTGCCATTTGGCGTCTGGAAAGCCAGTTCACATGGAACAATGATACGGTCAGCCAGACACTGATGGATTTGGCAAACCAGATGGAAGTGAAGCTGCGTGACTTCATGCCTGCATTCTTTATTGCGATTGCAGGTTCAACCAGCTCCACGCCTGTCATGCAATCCATGGTGACCATTGGGCCTGACCTGACCTTTGCCCGTCTACGCCATGCGCTTGAGATTGTTGGTTCTCCAAGCAAGAAGGAACTGAAAGTTTGGGAAAAGTTGAATGAAACGCTGAAATTGCCGAAAAATGATGCAAACAGTGAAAATTAATTCAATCTAATCATTGACGTGTGATGGCAATCCCCCTAAGATTGCTGTCACACATACTGGGGTCATAGCTCAGTTGGTAGAGCGCTACAATGGCATTGTAGAGGTCAGCGGTTCGATCCCGCTTGACTCCACCAAGTTTTTTATGTGTATGTTTCATCTGCGCTATGCAGATAAATGACTGCCTCATCTGTCCCTATCGTCTAGAGGCCTAGGACATCGCCCTTTCACGGCGGTAACCGGGGTTCGAATCCCCGTAGGGACGCCATATTCTGTTTATCCAATAATTATACTTTTCTCTCAATCTTTCCATTATTCAGATTGCACATTTCCGAATTTTCCATAAAATAGCCGCTTCTCCATGCTTGGACAAATTGTGCTATGCAATCTTCCAACTCAAATGCGAATTCAGAAACCAAGGCACTGAAACGTGCGATGAGTACCCGCCATTTGGTCATGCTTTCTTTAGGTGGTGCAATTGGTACAGGCCTGTTTCTTGGTTCTGGTGAAGTCATCGCCCAAACAGGTCCAGTTGGTGCCATCATTGCCTATATTTTAGGCGGCCTGATCGCCTATATGGTCATGCTCTGTCTGGGTGAACTGGCGGTACACATGCCTGTGGCGGGTTCCTTTGGTGCATACGCGCAAAAATACATTGGTCCAGGTACGGGATACATGATTTCCTGGGTCTACTGGCTGACATGGACCGCAACCCTGGGGACCGAATTTACGGCTGCAGCCTTGCTGATGCAGGAGTGGTTTCCACATATTTCCATGTGGATCTGGACCATTATCTTTGCCATCACCATTTTTGCATTGAACCTCAGCTCAACCCGTATTTTTGCTGAATCTGAATTTTGGCTGGCACTGGTTAAAGTGGTGACTGTGGTTGCCTTTATTATCCTGGGTTTGCTGGCAATTTTCGGCCTGATTCCTTTCCACGGTGCCGAGTCTGCCCCCCTATTCCACAACCTTACTGCGCAAGGCTGGTTTCCCCAGGGACTGGTTCCAATTTTCACCACCATGCTGATTGTAAACTTTGCCTTTTCAGGCACTGAACTGATTGGAGTGGCAGCAGGTGAAACCAAAGACCCTGCGGTGAATGTGCCAAAAGCCATCAATGCCGCAATCTGGCGGCTACTGATTTTCTTTGTCGGCACTATCGTGGTGATTAGCGCCTTATTGCCATTTCAGGTTGCAGGCCTGGGTGGTGAGGGTGTAAGCAACAGTCCTTTTGTGACTGTGTTTAACTACATTGGTATTCCTTATGCCGATGACATTATCCGCTTCGTGATTATTACCGCACTGTTGTCTGCCGCTAACTCTGGTCTGTATGCGGCATCACGGATGATGTGGTCATTGTCCGCCCAGCGCCAGCTTCCACAAGTGTTCTCGCGCCTGTCGAGTAGCGGCACACCTGTGATTGCACTGGTGGTCACCATGTTTGGTGCAATTCCAGGACTGTTATCAGAGCATTTTGCCCCTGAAACCATTTTTAAGAATTTACTCGGTATT
Source organism: Acinetobacter sp. GD03645 (assembly GCF_029845285.1). Classification (NCBI taxonomy): domain Bacteria; kingdom Pseudomonadati; phylum Pseudomonadota; class Gammaproteobacteria; order Moraxellales; family Moraxellaceae; genus Acinetobacter; species Acinetobacter sp. GD03645. The sequence continues at coordinate 174,021 of NZ_JAOCLL010000002.1, forward strand.
GCCGCTTTTACTATGGTGATTGTGTGGATGAGCATCTGCTGGAGCCAGTTCAACTTTAGACGTACATGGTACAAGGCTGGTCACTCCGCAAAAGACCTAAAGTTTGCTGTACCACTTTATCCGATTGTTCCGATTCTGGGTTTTGTCTTCTGCTTTATTACAGGCTTAAGTATGGCGGCAGATCCTGAAATGCAGGCTGGCTTTATCGGATGTTTACTGTTTATCGCAGCCTGTTATCTCAGCCATTACGTTTTCTATCGTGACCGTACATAAAATTGACTCAATAAAAATGCACTTGCACTTCGCCAAAGCTTCAATCGCTTTGGCTTGCTCAAGCTGCATTTTTTATCTCCATAAAAAGGCGATTTGGCTGAAACAACTGACCTTAAAACCATTTTTGCTTATTTATTCCGCACAACGCTTTATTTTTAGACACTTATCAAGTTTTTCTGGATTTTCCTGAGAAAAGTGTTTGACACCCTATGCAATTCAACCTAATATACGCCCACCTCTGAAACGTCCCTATCGTCTAGAGGCCTAGGACATCGCCCTTTCACGGCGGTAACCGGGGTTCGAATCCCCGTAGGGACGCCAATTAATTTAAATAAATTAATCAGATGTATGCCTCAATAAGTCCCTATCGTCTAGAGGCCTAGGACATCGCCCTTTCACGGCGGTAACCGGGGTTCGAATCCCCGTAGGGACGCCAGATTCTAAAAAAGCCACTGCACTGACAGTGGCTTTTTTTATTGGACATATGCAATTTACAGGGCGTATACAATACGCCCCTACCCTAATCTGTTCCGATACCAACCTGTACTTCCAGCCGTCCTGACTGTACCCGTAAGCCACGAATCTCAAACTGGTCCACCAGTTGCTGTACCAGCTCACGGCTTTCCTGCAAAATGTTCAAGCCAGGCAGGATGCTAAAATCAGACAGGCTGAGCAGCTTATCAACCATCCATGAACGATTGTTAATAAAATCAATAAAGCCCGCTTCCTCAAGGTCGATATACCAAATGCGGTGCCCCTCTTTCTGGATGCCTGGCACATCACGGATCAGGTGATTAATTAAAAAAGGAATGGGCAAGGAATTAATGACTTCAAAGCTGACATTACCCACCCGACGTGCCGCCCAGTTGGTTAGCGTGCCACCATGACGGATTTGCAGGTCTAAATGCTCATCAATTTGGCGTAGGCGTAAATACTTTTCCTGACCAATGCGACATTCCAGCACATTGAACTCAAGCGAAAGACGATAGAGAAAACGACGGTAATGCCCGTCCAGTTCAATGTGAAAGCGGTCATTGCCACATTCCACCTTAATGTCATCAATTTCCGCCCGATTGATGCGTTTACGCAATTGGCTGTTCAATAACATTTCAGGCAAATACAGGGTAATTGTACCTTTACCCAGAGATGCCCTCGCCATTGCCAATGCAACCTGACGCGCTGCCTCGCTGGTTTCGGAAACCATGTCACGCACGGAATTGCGCATCCCCTCCACTCCCCGTTTGGTCTGGTGGGTCACATGATCCAGGGCATCCAGTGCGGCATCCGCAACACCTGCAATATTACGGGATGTGTCCGTGGCAAATTCAACCGCATCCTGCGCATGTTGCAGGGTCTTGTTGATCAGCCGACGTGACAGTGATGGTTTTTCACCCGATTCATCTGAGTCTGCTGGCATAATATCAAACATTGCCTTTTTATCATCTTGTCGATTCAAGATGTTCTCCCTCTTCCCTTTCTTACTGGCCCATTTCTATGGGCTACACTCTACTTAAACTTATTCAACGTTTTTTTCTAGATTAGCATGCAACGCATGGCAAATTGCGTCTTTTTGTTGCGTAACTTCAAATTATTTAATGCGTCAGACATACAATCTCTAAGAAAAAAACGTTACTTTTCATCTTCTTTGATGGATGTGTTTTCAGGCTGCTCTGGTCGTACCCACACCTGTTCCAGACGGATGGTTTTATACTTTTCCAAAGCCTGCTGGAGTAACTCAATCTTTTCTTCCACACCCTCAAGATGGAAATGAACAATCTCCCTCAGCGCCACCCATGCAGCCTGCATCCTGTCAAAATCATTGCCCTTTTCCAGTTTTTGCTGCATCCAGTTAAACAGGTCCTGAGCCCGCTGCTGCTGTTCAAACTGATAGGCAAACAGCCCGCTTGTCAGCCCAGCCTCAACCGTCTGCTCACGCAACAAACGCAGCATGTGCTGCAATCGTTTGCTTTGTTGCTCAAGGTAGACCTTTAAAATATCCTGATGGAACCATTGGGCAAATGCAGTCATTTCTGTGATCACCACATCCCGCTGGTCATACAAGGCCGTTCTTTCAGGATGGTGTTTATCCAGACGAATATCGCCTAGATAGGCCATTAAGCCCTGCGCTAGAATGGTCTGGATTGTTCCCAGATTTAAATTGGTCTCACCCAATGCCTTTGTATTGGTCAGCGTTGTTGTCAATTGCTCAGGTTGGTTCAATAATTTCAAAATATCAGGATTGGCCTGAACAGCAAGCCATAAACACCCAAGTTGTTGTTCAGCATTATCCTGTGTGATTGCCAAATCATTTTCAGGGTTTAAAATACGTTTTAACGCTGCCTGCATGTTATTTGAATGAGCCAGGCTCGCAAGAATGGTCTGATCCATTAAAAGCTGGGGCGCGCTGGCAATCACATCCTGACTATAAGGAAGATGCAACTCTCTTCCACCCAGTATTCCTCCCAAGGATTTCCCCAGTGAATTTAAACCACGTCCAACATCCGCCAGAATATTGGTTTCAGTTGCCCGTGTCTGCAAAATGTTGGCGGGTAACAACAGGCTCACTGCCCGCTGCAACAGCATGGCATGGGTTTTCTGGTCAATCGGTTTGCCATATTGGTTTAACAACTCAACTGCATATTCCACATCACTTAGGCGTGGCTTATATTCAGGCTGGTTCCGCTTAATCAGGCAGTCGATATAGCCATAAAAGGCAACTTCATTACGCTGGGTGGATTGCTGCGCCGCCCATTCATATTGTGTGATGGCCTGCGCATATTGCCCTGCACCTGCATAGGACTTCGCCAGTGCCACCGCATGCTGGGCACTTGGATATTGCTGCTGAAAATGATGAAGCAAATCCAGTTTAGGCTGCTGGTCCAAACATGGGGCGAGTTGACGCAAATAGATGTTGATTTGCTGCTGAGTCGGTTGTGGCGTAATGAAGTTCAGTCGATACATCAGGCATTGTTCATACCAGGCATGTTTTCTGGCATGGCTTTCATAGGCAGGAATAAACTCATCTTCAATCAATTGAATCAGCTGTGTTGAATACAGGATGTCCTCTTCTGTCTCATGCCTGAATTTCCATTGTTTTGGCAAAGACATCTTAAAGAGCCGTAAAAAGAAATTGGCACTGAGATCAGGACTTTCCATACTGACCAGCATCAACTTGTCCTGAGTGGAAAGATGTTCCTTGCCCTTTGCAATCCGTGACAAACGCAATTTTAGAATTTTGGTGGATAACATGCGTTTCCTTTCACAACCGTAAACAAACCCTAGAACAAAATTATCATGACTGATTGTAGTTTTGCGAACAGGTTTAGACGAGCTGTATATAGACCTTTGGCTTAACTCCAGCGCTGATTCGATAGCAGTTAAAAGTACAAAACAAGTAAAATTATGTATTTGAATAATTCAGGATTTTAGCTTTTGCATAATTTTCGCTAAAATAGCCAAAACACTATAGGAATCCTCTATGCAATACCGTTGCCCTAAATGTCAAAGCGTGAAAATTATGCCTGTCAGTCAGGGTGCCAACAGCCCTCGTCCCAATGTGCCAAAAAGCCTGGTGCTTCTCGTTCCCGCCATTTTTATTTTACTGGTTTTGGTGCTGATCAGTGTTGGGATGTGGATTTTTGGTAATGGTGCAGGACAAACACTGCAAATCGCAACTGTTGCGGTATTTGGTGTCTGTGTAATTGCAGGTGTTCTATTCTGGCGTGATCTGCCAGATTTTAAAATCTCTATGCAGGCCTTTATGCAGGCGCAAAAGCACTGGAAATGCCGTGACTGCAATCATGAATGGCAGAATTAAACCACATAAAAGAAGTGGGTTTCACATCAGCTTAATGCTGATGTGAATGACCATGCTCCTCATCTTCATCATGTTGATGCGTATGCTGGCAATTCATTTCTGCATCATCCTCAATTTGCAAGGTCACCTCGGCAATACCATGCTCGTGCGATAGCATCTCTGCTGCGGCATGATGCAGTTGGTTCCGATCAGCATTTGGCGCGAACAGATGTACAGTCAGATGAATATTTTTTGAAGTGATCGCCCAGACTTTCAATTGATGGATACTTTCAACGCCATCCAGTGCCAGTAAGTCATTGCGCAGTTTTTCAATATCCACCTCTTCAGGCACGCCCTCCAGCAAAATATTGATACTTTGCTTAAGTAGAATCCATGTTCTTGGCAACACCCAGAAACCAATCGCAACTGCAATAATCGTATCGACCCAATACCAGTTGGTGAAATAGATGATCACCGCACCAATAATGACTCCGACCGAACCTAAGGCATCGCTAAGCACCTCTAAATAGGCACCTTTTACATTCAAGCTGTCAGCAGCACTCGACATTAAAATCTTCATTGAGATCAGGTTAATCACTAATCCAATTGATGCAACAATCAGCATCCCCAAACTCTGAATTTCAGGCGGCTGGGAAAAACGCTGGTAGGCCTCATAAAGAATGTACATCGCCACAAAAAACAGCATAGAGGCATTAAACAATGCCGCCAAGATTTCAAAGCGTTGATAGCCAAACGTCCGTTTGTTGTCTGCTGGACGTTTGGCAATTTGAATCGCCGCCAAAGCAATCGCCAAAGCGGCTGCATCGGTAAACATATGTGCAGCATCAGACAGCAAGGCCAGACTTTGTGTAATTAAGCCTGCAATGACTTCAATCACTAAAAATGTGCTGGTGAGTATTAAGGCAATAGTAAGTTTTCTGGCATTGCCCTCAGTCACCACTGCATGACTATGGTCATGCCCATGATGTCCACTCATGTTGGACTCCTTATATACAAAGCTCAAACTGCTTTTTAATTACACTATCTCAAATCATTAATGAATATGATTTATGAAGTGCAAATAATTGTCCTAAAATCTTTCGATCCTATATCTCTAGTACACATTTACTATCGTGGTGGCGGCATGGATGCCGCCCGTTGGACAGGGGTTACAGGGATGTACCCTCTGTCCAACAAAAGATTTTTGTTACTTTTCATCTTTGAAAAGTAAGGCAAAAACTTTATACACAGCACATTCAGAATTTCGATGACTTATGAAATATTGCTAGACTGAACAGCAGCTTTCTCATTCATCCAGCGATACACCACAGGCAAAATCACCAAGGTCAGCAAAGTCGATGAAATAATCCCGCCAATCACCACGGTTGCCAAAGGACGCTGTACTTCCGCACCTGTCCCCGTGGCAATCGCCATCGGAATAAAGCCCAGTGATGCCACAAATGCCGTCATTAACACGGGACGCAAGCGTAAAATCGCCCCCTGCCATGTGGCCTTATGTACATCAAACTGCTCACGCAACTCCTTGATAAAACTGAGCATCACCAAACCATTCAGTACCGCAACACCTGAAAGCGCAATAAAGCCTACGCCTGCCGACATCGACAAGGGAATATCACGTAGCCACAGTGCAATCAAACCACCTGACAATGCAAATGGCACACCACTAAACACCAAAAAGCTTTCCTTAAAGTTATGAAACACCGCCATCAACAAAATGAAGATAGTGATCAATGCCAATGGAATCACGATTTGCATTCGGGCTGCCGCAGAGGCCAGATTTTCAAACTGCCCACCATATTCCAGCCAATAGCCCGCAGGTAAAGGTTGCTGTTTAAGGTTTGCTTGTAACTCTTGGACAAATGAACCTAAATCACGCCCTTCTACATTGGCGGTCACAATGACTCGACGTTTACCATTTTCACGTCCGACCTGACTCATGCCTGAAATGGTTTCTACTTTGGCAACATCCTGTAACTGAATTAAACCGCCATTCGGCAACTGGATTGGCAGTTGTCCCAGATTCTGTGCGGTACGTTGTTCATCAGGCAAACGGATTTCAAAGTCGAAGCGACGGTCACCTTGGAGAATCTGTCCCACATTTTGCCCGCCAACACTGGCAGCGACCACATCCTGAATGGTTTTGACCGACAGGCCATATTGCGCCGCCAATGCATGATTGATATCCACATTGAGCACAGGCAAACCCGTGGTCTGCTCTACTTTCACTGCGGTTGCACCCGAAATTTTCTGCACCTTTTGCGCAATCATCTGTGCCTGCGTATTCAGCACATCCATATCATCGCCAAAGACCTTGATCCCAACATCACTACGAACACCTGAGATTAGCTCATTAAAACGCAGCTCAATCGGCTGAGAAAATTCACTGTTATTGCCTGGAATAGTTTCCAGAAATTCCTGCATACGCGTACGCAGTTCATCTATGCTTTGTTTCGGGTTTTCCCATTGATCACGTGGTTTTAATAAAATCACCGCATCGGAAATATTCGGTGGCATCACATCGGTGGCAACCTCAGCAGTCCCCGTTCTGGCAAATACAGCCTTTACCTCTGAAAAATTCTTCAAAATCAGCTTTTCGGTATTTTCCTGCATGCGTAAAGACTGTTCCAGACCTGTGCTTGGTGAACGCATTTGTTGTAGGGCAAAATCTCCCTCACTCAATTGTGGGGCAAATTCACTACCAATTTGTGTGGTCAATACACCCGTTAGGACCAGAATACTGATGGCTAAAGCCACCACCACCATTTTAAATTGATAAGCCCAATCAAGGATGTGCTGGTATTGACGTTTTAAGACCTGCATCCAGCGCGATTCTTTCTCCTTGACTTCACCTGTAATAAACAAGGCAACTGCCGCAGGCACAAAAGTCACAGACAGAATCATGGCACCGAGCAGCGCCATCACCACGGTCATCGCCATTGGATGGAACATTTTCGCTTCTACACCTGTCAATGCAAAAATCGGCAAATACACCACCATAATGATGGCTTGACCAAACAACAACGGTTTACGTGCCTGTTTTGCCGCAAGGAATACTTCTTTAAACCGTTCCTGTCGTGTTAATAAGCGTCTTGCATGATGCTGTGCCTCCGCCAGCCGTCGAATACAGTTCTCCACGATTACCACCGCACCATCAACAATGATGCCGAAATCCAGTGCACCCAGACTCATCAGGTTGGCACTGATGTTTTGCTCAGCCATGCCCGTTAAGGTGAACAGCATCGACAGTGGGATCACACAGGCGGTAATCAAGGCTGCGCGGAAATTACCCAGGAAAATAAACAGGATCACGATCACCAGAATCGCACCTTCCACCAGATTTTTCTGAACGGTTTTGATAGCCTTATTGACCAGACTGGTACGGTCATACACCGTTTCAATTTCGACACCTTTTGGCAATGTCGATTGGATTTCCTTGACCTTGGCATCAACCGCCTGTGCAACAGTACGGCTGTTTTCCCCCATCATCATCATGGCAATGCCCAGTACGGTTTCCTCGCCATTATAGGTCGCCGCACCTGTACGCAAGTCATGTCCAATCGCAACCGAAGCCACATCGGCAACACGAATTGGCAGGCCGTTCTTAACTGAAACCGTGATGTTCTGGATATCCTCAACCGTACTCAACATACCTGGTACACGTACAGTGAGTTGCTGTCCATTTTCTTCAATAAAACCTGCACCACGGTTTTCATTGTTCTCTTGCAACGCAGCCTGAAACACTGTTAAAGAAATTTGCAATTGCTGTAAACGTTTCAAATCAGGTGAAACAATATAGGTTTTGTTGTAGCCCCCAATACTGTTGATCTCGGCAACACCCTTAACCCGTTGCAATTGCGGACGTACAATCCAGTCCTGAATTTCACGCAAGTCCATTGCGCTATAAGGCGTTCCATCTTGCTTTTTTGCATCAGGCTTGGCCTTGATCACCCACTGGTAAATCTCGCCAAGCCCTGTGGAAACTGGCGACATCACGGGATCAACCGCATCAGGCAATTGCCCATCCGCTTCCTGTAAACGCTGATTAATCAACTGCCTTGCCCAGTAAATATCAGTGCCATCTTTAAAGATAATGGTGACTTGTGACAGACCATAACGAGAAATCGAACGGGTTTGTTCCAGATCAGGAATCCCTGCCATTGCCGTTTCAATCGGATAAGTAATCCGCTGTTCAACCTCCAGTGCGGTATAGCCATTGGCCTGGGTATTGATCTGTACCTGCGTATTGGTAATATCGGGAACCGCATCAATCGGCAGCTTTTGATAACTCCAAACACCAACCGCAATCCATGTCATGACAAACAGCATCACCCAGATGGCGTTGCTGATCGCAAACTGAATCAGCCGATCAAACAAACCTTCAGGTTTGGGGAGTTGAGAAGCATTAGTGTCCATGCTCGGCCTCTCCTTTCTCAAGCTCCGATTTCAACAAGAAACTGCCTGCTGCCACATAAGACTGCCCCTCACTGAGACCCTGAATAATTTCGACCCATTGTCCATCCCCTTGCTCTTTTGGAATGTGACGTTGACCGATCTGAACAGGGACAGCTTTAAAGTCAAAACCTTTGTTCTGGTTGGCTTGTGCAACAAAGACCACATCCTTGCCCTCAACCTGCTGAATGGCTTCCGCATTGACACGGATCACAGATGCTTTAGAGCCTGCCTGTAGTTCCACATTCACCATCAGGTTTGGACGTAATTCAGCCGCATTGGACAACACTTTGGCACGAACTTGTAATCGACCTGTTTGTGCATCGGCCTCCGTGGTTAGACTTTGAACCTGGGCATTAAAGAGATTACCTGTTTGCAGCGATTTAAAACGAATCTGCTGATTTGGCTGTACATTGATATTCGCCATAGTCGGCAACACAAATTCCAGCCACAACTGATCGAGCTGATCAATAGTAAACAATTGATCCGCAAGCTGAACGTTCTCACCAATCACGATGTCTTTATTGCTGATCACACCACTGATGGGTGCGGTTAAGGTATAACGACCATTTGAGCCAGAGCCTGCACCAAAAGCGGTAAGACGCGAACGGGCTGCCTGCACCTGAATTTGTGCCTGACGATAGGCATTGTAGGCACGTTGTTCATCCTGCTTGGCAGAAATACCTTGCGACCATAAGCGATGCTCACGCTCATAATCCTGTTTGGCCAAATCCAGATTGGTCTGGGCAATTTGTAAATTGGCCTGTTGATCCACCAAATCAGGAACAAGCAGATTTGCCAAAGCCTGACCCCGTTTCACTTGCTGACCCAACTCAACGTAGACCAATTCAACACGGCCTGCAAAGCTTGGCGACACATGCGCCTGACGGTCGGTATTCACCACCAGTTTTGCAGGAAACGTTTGAACCTGATTGACCTCACCTAATGCCACCTGTTCCAGCTTGACACCATGTTGCTGTATCTGCTCGGTGGTTAGATTTAGACTTTCCTCATCATGTTCTTCACCCTCGTCATGTCCATGTTCATCTTTTTCATTTTCCTGATGCGCATGTCCCTGATCTGCGTTTTCAGCCGTTTTATTTTTGCCACTCCACCATAATCCGCCAGACAGCAACAGGGTAATGACTGCAACCACAACAATCCAAAGCCACTGAGAACGTGTTTTCTGTTTGATATTCATGATTTTATTCTCCTAGCTGGCTTGGAAAAGTGTTACTTTGTTGCCACATACGCTGATTGAGTTGCATCAAGGCATCTTTTGCAGTGATTTGTTCTGTTGCCAGCCCCATACGTGCGCTTTGCACTTCAACACTGAGCTGCCATGCCTGTTTCAGTAGTTGCACCTTGCGCAAACGCACATCCTGTAGTTGCACGGTGGCTTGCTGTACATCGGTCACTGCAAATTTGCCTAAACGGAAACCCTGTAAGGTTTTCTGTTGGACTTGAACGGCTAAAGGAATTTGCTGATCATTCAGTTGCTGGAACTGTGCCTGCAAGCCATTCAGCTCTGCTAGGCGAACATCAATATCCATCTGGTTCTGTTGACGGTAGAAACGCTGCTGTTGCTGAATCAGGGTTTGTTTGGCCTCAGCAATCTGAATCCCATATTTTTGTTTGTTGAAAATATTTAATGGAATTTCAACACCCAACCGCACTTGGTTTTCGCTGTTTTGATCTGCCGAACGGGTACGATTTACGCCCAAGGTCATGGTCGGCTGTGAACGTGACTGTGCCTTGAGTTGCTGAATATGTGCCTGTTGTCGTTGGGTTTCCAACTGTAGGCTACGTTCAAATACATTCTGGTTGTGCTCAATTGTAGGTTGAATCCGTGTTGCCTGTACCCACAGATCATTAACACTTGGCTCAATCACAAATGTATTGCGGTTTTCTCCCCACAGACTAGCCAATTGCTTTTGCGCCACTTGCAGTTGTAAATCCGCCTGTTGGTAAATGCGCTGGTTTTCCAGATGAGCAATACGAATACGGTCTACATCGACCTGTGCAATACCGCCTGCCTGATAACGCTTTTCTGATGCCTCCAGATTTTGCTGACTAACCTGTAGCTGCTCGAGAATGACGGATTTTTCCAGTTGTAATAACGCCACCTGTGACCAGAGATACTGCACGATCAGTTCCAGTTCCGCATCATAGCGCTGCTGATCCAGATCCACTTGACTAGCTGAAAGCTTTGCGACTACCTGCGCCGCTTTACGCTGCCCAAATAGGTCCAACGGCTGGGAAATGCCAATTGCCAACTCCCGATCCTGATTACTTTGCAAACCCGTCTGTTCAATCGAGATACTGGGATTAGTCCAGAGACCACTTTGTTTTAGTTGAGCATTTGCCATTTGTTGCTGAACCTGCCAACTGGCTTGCTGGTTCTGGTAGGTCCGAACCCGCACTAAAATTTGTTCAAAACTGCTAGTTCCCTGAACAACAGTTGAGGGTTGATTGGCATCCAGCAAGGGTTTTGCCGTGACGGATGGACTGAGAACCACCGCAGATAAAGCGATAGCCAAAACTGAGTATCTTGATGATGGTACAAAGACATGATGTTTAAGCGTATGCTTTTTAAAAGCATCAATACGCTGATTTAAATTTAAAGACATAGAAAGCCCCGCAAATAAATAAGGTTGCGGTGGGCTATTTTTCGGCTACCCCACCTATAGCGGGGTCAATACAGGAGGCGGATGGTGTCCAGTTAAATCAGGAGACTGATAGGAATTGAACCAGTGATATTGTGGTTGTAACTGCTGGATTTGAGGAATCGGTTGAAGCAGTTGTTGCTGTGCTTCAGTCACCACCACATGGAAACATGAGGGCAAATGATCATGGTGATCTTGCAGGCTGACTGGCACTGCACCATTGGATGCAGTGTGGTCAGTAGTATGCTGATGTGGTGTGGTACAGGAAGAAGTATCAACCACATGATGCCCAAAGTGGTGCAGACCTTTGGACTGGCTCACCGTTTCATGACCGCAAAAAGCCGCCGCCACATTCCAGAGACTCTGGAACATGAACAAACTCAGCAAGAGGGTCATCAATACGGCGGAATGGCGCACACTTCATCAACTGTTCAAAATTTGCGTCACTATAGCAACTAAGCGCCATGTAATAAAATTACAAAAACAGAATTTATACCAATTATCATCCCATATTGAAATGGTATTATTTTTAACCAATTAAATAGCACAGCCAAAAATAATTTCCTTACAATTTTTATATCAAGCCAATGAAAAACAGGCATATATTAGAAAGATAGAACAATTATTTTTTTGGGGTGGGAATCATGAATATTAGACAGTTGCTGCAACATCTCTTGCCTAAATACTTTACTCCTGCCTTGCAGTTGTCAGATGCGCATCAGGAAATTGAGCGCGCTGAATTTTTTGAACATCTCGCCCATGAAACCCATCTGCATGAAAATGCCTATGTGGTGTCATCAAATGACCGCAATGCCATCTGGTACTTTCTGCGTGCCGCTTTGCGTGGGGATGCCAATGCTTCGTTTAAGCTTGGGGTCAGCTATCTGCATGGTGATTTGGGACTGGATAAAAATTATCAGAAAGCAGAAAAATGGCTGGAACGCGCTGCCAGTCAGGGGCATCCTGAAGCAAAAAGATATTTATCTCAGGCCTATAGTGAACTGGCATTTTAAAACCAGATTCAGGCAATAAAAAAACCAGCCCGAAAGCTGGTTTTTTTATATCAGGACTTAACCTGTAATTTTTTTGTACTTGGTACGTTTTTGAGCTGCATCATCACCTAGACGTGATTGGCGATAAGCTTCATATTCTGCATAGTTACCTGTGTAGAATTCTGGCTGTTCATTCTCAAATGACAAGATGTGCGTGGCAATACGGTCAAGGAACCAACGGTCATGCGATACCACCATAACGGTACCTGGGAACACCAGAATGGCATCCTCAAGCGCACGCAGGGTTTCAATATCCAGGTCGTTTGATGGCTCATCCAGTAAGATCACGTTTGCGCCCATCTGCAAGATCTTGGCAAGTTGTAAACGGTTACGTTCACCACCAGACAATTCACCTACGCGTTTTTGCTGATCTTGGCCTTTAAAGTTAAAACGACCAATATAAGCACGCGATGCAATTTCATAATCACCGATTTTTAAGATATCCAAACCGCCAGAAACTTCTTCCCATACAGTTTTGTTATTATCTAGGGTGTCACGAATCTGACCGACATACGCAACTTTAACCGACTCACCCAAAGTCACAGTACCTGTATCAGGCTGCTGTTCGCCAGTCATCATACGGAACAGTGTGGTTTTACCTGCACCATTTGGCCCAACAATGCCGACAATCGCTGTAGGAGGCACAGTAAAGGTCAGGTTTTCGTACAATAGACGACCATCGAATGACTTGCTGATGCCTTCCACTTCCACAACCTTGTTCCCCAAACGTGGACCAGGTGGAATGTAAATTTCAGAGGTTTCATTACGCTGCTGGAATTCTTTAGAGTTCAACTCTTCAAAACGCTCCATACGTGCCTTGTTTTTCTTTTGCTGACCCTTGGCATTTGAACGAACCCATTCAAGTTCTTTTTTCAATGCCTTGGCAAAAGATTCTTCCTGCTTCTGTTCCTGCTCTAGACGGGCATTCTTTTGTTCCAGCCAAGAAGAATAGTTTCCTTGATAAGGAATCCCCATGCCACGGTCAAGTTCAAGAATCCACTCGGCCACGTTATCCAGGAAATAACGGTCATGCGTAATCGCAACGATGGTGCCAGGGAAATCTTTTAGGAAACGTTCCAACCAGGCCACTGACTCTGCATCCAGATGGTTGGTCGGTTCGTCAAGAAGTAGCATGTCTGGCTTGGACAGCAATAAACGACATAATGCAACACGACGACGCTCACCACCTGAAAGCAAAGATACGTCAGCATCCCATGCTGGAAGGTTCAAGGCATTTGCTGCAATTTCCAACTGGTTATCTAAATTATGTGCATCCCAAGTCTGGATAATCGCTTCCAGTTTTTCCTGTTCTTTGGCAAGCTTGTCAAAGTCAGCATCTGGGTCGGCATATTCAGCAAACACCTGGTCAAGGCGCTCTAAAGCATCCAGCGCTTCACGTACGCCATCTTCAACGTTGCCACGAACATCCTTGCTTGGGTCAAGTGGCGGTTCCTGTTCCAGATAGCCGATCTTGATTCCTGGTTGTGCACGTGCTTCACCTGAGAAATCTTTGTCTACGCCAGCCATAATACGGAGCAAGGTTGATTTACCTGCACCGTTCAAACCAAGCACACCAATTTTTGCGCCTGGGAAAAATGATAAAGAGATGTCTTTCAGGATTTCGCGCTTAGGCGGAACCATTTTCGACACTCGGTTCATCGTATAAATATATTGGGCCACGCAGGACTCCTCAATTGAAAAACCAATACATCGCAAAAAAGCGAATAAAATAATCGGGCGTATTATACGCTGAAAACCCAATCAACTTGAAGTTAAGATAGGATTTGTTTGTCCCGAACAAAGGATTTTCTTTTTCAAGACATTGCAGAGCGGCAAGGACCTTGCCAGGAAAAATACAGGCACTGTTATCATCATTTCATTTATATGAATAAAAATGCTAAAAATCGCATAATTTATGCACCATTTTGGATAGCTTTTGAGCTACACTCATTAGGGTCTGTTGACATTTCACAGATGCTTGCGACAGAGGACATTTTTTAGACGATACAAGGCATGTTTTGCGAAACTTAGTCATTCTAAGTAAGCAGAACATAACGCAGTAGTGTCAAAAAATGTCCCTGTCCCATAGGGTTATGGCTAAAACTTCCCTAAACTGCGTTATGAAACTTGACAAGGGGGTCGCCATTGCCTGCGTTTCATGCCTTGTTTATGTCGTTTTAGCCTATAACGCAATGCATGGCTGAAATGTCAACAAACCCTATTATTTAACTCACGTAGATGATGTAACCATGACCTATAAAGATGAAACTTTAGCCATTCATGCAGGGTATTCACCAGAAGCCACCACCAAGGCAGTGGCGGTGCCAATCTATCAAACCACCTCGTATGCCTTTGATAACACACAGCATGGTGCAGACCTGTTTGACCTAAAGGTTCAGGGCAATATCTATACCCGTATCATGAACCCAACCACGGCGGTACTGGAGCAGCGGATCGCGGCACTAGAGGGTGGTATTGGAGCGCTTGCTTTGGCATCGGGCATGGCAGCAATTACCTATGCCATTCAGACCATTGCTGAAGTTGGCGACAACATTGCCTCGGTTTCAACCCTTTATGGCGGAACCTATAACCTATTTGCCCATACTTTACCAAAACAAGGTATTGAAGTCCGCTTCTTTGATTACCAGAATCCAGAAGCATTACGCTCCATTATTGATGATAAAACCAAGCTGGTGTTTGTTGAATCGATTGGTAATCCACTTGGCAATATCATCGATCTGGAAGCCATTGCCAAGATTGCACATGAATATGGTGTACCTGTGATTGTGGACAATACTGTGGCGACACCTGCCCTGCTCAAGCCATTTGAATTTGGCGCTGACATTGTGATTCACTCCTTGACCAAGTATATCGGCGGGCATGGCAACAGCATTGGCGGCATTATTGTCGACAGCGGCAAGTTCCCTTGGGGTGAGTATCCTGAACGCTTCAAGGCACTGAATACCCCTGATCCGAGCTATCACGGTGTCAACTATGTGGAAGCATTGGGTGCGGCCGCCTATATTGCCCGCGCCCGTGTGGTGCCTTTGCGTAATACAGGCGCTGCCATTAGCCCACTCAGCGTATTCCTGATCTTGCAGGGACTGGAAACGCTCAACCTGCGAATGGAGCGCCATACTGAAAATGCCATCAAAATTGCCGAATATTTAAAACAGCATCCAAAAGTGAAATGGGTCAACTATGCAGGTCTGAAAGACCATCCGCAGCATGATTTGGCACAAAAATATGTGAAAGGGAAACCATCTGCCATCCTTTCCTTTGGGGTACAGGATGGACTTGAGGGTGGTACTCGCTTTATTGATGCATTACAACTGTTTACACGTCTGGTGAATATTGGGGATGCCAAAAGTCTGGCCTGCCACCCAGCAACCACCACCCACCGCCAGCTCAATGCAGAGGAACTAAAATCTGCGGGGGTCAGCGAGGACCTGGTCCGCTTGTCCATTGGCATTGAGCATGTTGACGACCTGATTGCTGACCTCGAACAGGCCCTTGCCCAGGTCTGATTTCAACTAAAACCGTATAGCCCCTTTTTAGGGGCTATTTTTTATGCAGCAACCCAAAAATATAATATCTTTTTCAACTATTACAATATCTTGTTTTAGAGTTTTTACTCTAAAAAAATTATTATTTTTCAACAATTTACACTAGACAAACAAAAAATATCGGTTAATATACATACAAAATAAAGTGCAGTGCTAATCGCAACCTGGATGGCAATGCAAACAACAGCTTGATTAATGTAGGACACGTACATGAACGCAAAACTTAAAAAACTTTTTCAGCAAAAAGTCGACGGTAAAACAATCATTGTCACTGGTGCATCGAGTGGTATTGGTTTAACGGTTTCAAAATATCTTGCTCAAGCTGGCGCTCATGTGTTGTTGCTTGCACGTACCAAAGATAAACTGGATGAAGTCAAGGCGGAAATTGAGGCAGAGGGTGGCAAGGCATCGGTCTTTCCATGTGATCTCAACGATATGGAATCAATTGATGCCGTGTCAAAAGAAATTTTGGCAAGCGTAGATCACATTGATATCTTGATCAACAATGCAGGACGTTCAATTCGCCGTGCTGTACATGAATCTGTTGATCGTTTCCATGATTTCGAACGCACGATGCAACTTAACTACTTTGGTGCAGTGCGTTTAGTCCTTAACTTGTTGCCTCATATGATGCAGCGCAAGGATGGCCAGATCATCAACATCAGCTCAATCGGTGTGCTTGCCAATGCAACCCGTTTCTCGGCTTATGTTGCGTCCAAGGCTGCGCTGGATGCGTTTAGCCGCTGTCTGTCTGCTGAAGTGCATTCACACAAGATTGCAATTACTTCAATTTATATGCCTTTAGTGCGTACCCCAATGATCGCACCAACCAAGATGTATAAATATGTTCCAACCTTATCTCCTGAGGAAGCAGCAGATTTAATTGCGACTGCCATTGTGAAACGTCCAAAGAAAATTGCAACCAACCTTGGTCGCATTGCTTCAATTACTTATGCAGTTGCACCAGACATTAACAACATCCTGATGTCAATTGGCTTTAACCTGTTCCCAAGTTCAACTGCCTCTATTGGTCAACAAGAGAAATTAACGATTGTACAGCGCGCCTATGCCCGCCTGTTCCCAGGTGAACACTGGTAATCTGTCCAGTCCAAACCTCAAGAAGCAGCGTATCAACAACGCTGCTTTTTTATTTGTCCAATTAGCCCACCGCCCCCTGATTGATCCAGTCAGTTGTTTTACGAATGGCGGCCTCCAGATGACCTGACTGCATATTCCAGCGTTGCCTAAACTGTTGCAATGCCTTTAGGTCAAGCTGTTCAGTTCTGAGGAAACTGAGCATTTCCCCCGACATCTCCAGCTTTTGGGCCAGCCATCGCCATTTTAAGATGATTTTTAATAGTCCGATTGGCACGTGCTGGGTGGGAGCCGAAACACCAAGCTGATCGGCAATCATTTGAATCAGTTGATACATTGGAATATGTTGTTCAGCTGCCACCAGTAAAGCCTGATTGCATAATTTGGCAT
The DNA here is from genome assembly GCF_029845285.1 of Acinetobacter sp. GD03645. Taxonomy (NCBI): domain Bacteria; kingdom Pseudomonadati; phylum Pseudomonadota; class Gammaproteobacteria; order Moraxellales; family Moraxellaceae; genus Acinetobacter; species Acinetobacter sp. GD03645. The sequence continues at coordinate 191,329 of NZ_JAOCLL010000002.1, forward strand.
CCGCGGCGGCATTCAGCATGACCCGACATAAGTCATCGACCCTGACCAGAGGCAGGTAATGCTGGGGTGTTGCAGGAATCGCACTCATTTTTTTGCGCTTTAGCAGGTCAACCATCTGGGCAATCGGCTGGTTCATGGGAATCTCACCTGTCAGTTCATCTCCCATCACTGTTGCGGGATGAATGATGGTCCAGTCCACAGCCAGTTTTTCTGCCTGCTGAATCCATGCAAAATGTGCCTCAATCTTGGATGCCTCATAAGCACCTAAATGTTGATAAACAGCCTGCCAATCGGTCTTTTCTGGTTGATCAAGACACACACCAGCCTGATGTAAATGATCTTTTATGGTGAGCATATAACCCGACACATGCACAGCACGTTTTAGTGTGCAGTGCTGCTGGACACAGCGCAGTAAATTCAGTGCTCCCTCAACATTGACCGCGCGTGCCTGCTGCATACCGAGATTCCAGGCAAACAGTGCGCTGCTGTTGTACAGGGTGTTTACCACAGCCAACCTGTTCCAGTCCTGCCCACTGATTCCCAGATTTGGCGAGGTTATATCCCCCTGAATGAATGTCAGTTTATCCAGAGCAAGCTGTTTTTCACTCAGCCAGCTTTCCAGTATAGGCTGCTGCGCCGCCTGATTGCGGACCAGGGCAAAAACCTGATGTCCCTGTTTTAACAACTCTGCAATCAGGAATCGCCCAACAAAGCCTGTTGCGCCTGCAACCAGGGCAAGCTGTTGCTGATCTAGTCTGGTTGGCTTATTTTCCATTTTTAAATCCTATTTCTTGAATATAGGCATAGGCTAAAGGATGGAGTACACTCAATGGTCAAGCAGTTTTTTTCATATCTTTAAATAATAACGGTGGCAGCATGTTGATTGGGGAATTGGCAAAACAGGCACAGTTAAGCCGCGACACCATTCGCTTCTACGAAAAAATGCAGTTGATCCAGTCGATCACGCGCAATAATGGCTACAAGGACTATCCTGAGCAAACCCTGCAACAGTTGCAGTTGATTCGTAGCGCCAAGAATCTGGGCTTTTCCCTGGGTGAAATCCAGCAGATTCTGGAAATGACCGCACAGGATGAAATTCCAGCCATACAGGTTCAGGGTATCTTTCAGGAAAAGCTGAACATGATTGATGAGAAGATTGCCCAGTTACATCAAATCAGGACCATGCTCAGCCGCTTCACCCAGGGTGAGGCCTGCCCGTTGAGAAAGGATTGTCCGATTCCTGAATTAAACTGATTCATTTTCAAAAAATTAAAATCTTCCATTGACCATAGCGCCCATTTCCCTCTTTTTTAGATGATGAGCTAAAACCGCTTTTATTCTCTCCATATAAAAATATAGTCATAAAAAGCATACAAAATCGCGTCATTTTCATGCTTTTTAGCGGTATATAACATTCTGTAAAGGTTCAGTTACAGAATCTTGCCTGGTTGAGAAAGGAACATATATGACTCAGACATATAGCAGGGAAGAAAGAGCAAGCCGCATTAAGGGTATTATCGGTGCGGCATCAGGGAATTTGGTTGAATGGTTCGACTTCTATATTTATGCCGTTTTTGCTGCGTATTTCACCCATGCACTGACCGCTCCCGATATGGAACCCACCACCAAGGCCATCTATGTATGGGGGGTGTTTGCCGCAAGCTTCTTTATGCGCCCCATTGGTAGCTGGCTGTTTGGGCGGATTGCCGACCGACATGGACGCAAGCAGTCCATGGTGATCTCGATCTGCCTTATGGCACTTAGTTCATTTCTATTTGCAGCATTGCCAACCTATGAACAGGTGGGCATGTTTGCACCTTTCCTGTTGCTGATGGTTCGACTGTTGCAGGGTCTCTCCGTGGGCGGTGAATACGGGGCGGTTGCCACCTATATGAGTGAGCTGGGCCTGAAAGGCCAACGCGGTTTCTTTGCCTCATTCCAGTATGTGACCTTGTCAGGCGGTCAGTTGCTTGCCAGCCTGCTCGGCGTCATCCTGCTTGGCTTCATGACTGAACAGCAGCTGAATGATGGTGGCTGGCGTATTCCCTTTGTGATTGGTGGGATCGCCGCATTGCTGTCTTTGGCTGCCCGTAGCCGTCTGGAGGAAACCCTGTCGCATGAGGATGCTGAGCGTGAGGAATCGGGTAGCCTGATTGCCCTGCTAAAAAAGCACTGGAAAACCTTTTTACTGGTGGTGGGCTATACCTCAGCGGGTTCACTCACATTTTATGTGGTCACGGTCTACTCCAAGACCTACCTCACCAACATCGGCATGGACGGCAAAACCGTTGGCTTTATCATGACCATAGCCCTATTCGTGTTTATGATTGCCCAGCCATTCTTCGGGATGCTGTCTGATCGGATTGGGCGACGTACCTCCATGCTGGCTTTCAGCCTGCTCAGTGCCATCTTTATTTATCCAGTGATGGTGACAGGGATGCGCAGCTTTGTCGACTCACCCATCATTATCACTTTATTGCTGATTTTCCTGATGATGTTGCTAAGTTTCTATACCTCCATCAGTGGTCTGGTGAAAGCTGAAATGTTCCCACCGCATGTCCGTGCCCTGGGTGTCGGTTTTTCCTATGCGGTGGGTAATGCCCTGTTTGGTGGTTCCGCGCCCTCTGTGGCGCTACTGTTCAAGGATGCAGGGATTGAAAACACGTTCTTCGTTTACGTGATTATCATGCTCATCATCTGTTTCTTCTGTAGTCTGGCATTACCGAAAAAACCTGAATATCTGGAACATGACCACTAGTAAAACAAGGCTATAAGATAAAAACCACCTTTGTTCAGGCAAAGGTGGTTTTTTATTTTTCAAGCATTACTTGAGATAGGGATTGAGGTTGACCAACTGTTTAAAGCCACTCTGCACCACCATTGCGGTACGTGATTTGGGACGGTGGATTGCTTCCTGCTGGGTAAATTCAATCATGTGCCGATTAAAGTCTAAACGGGGATACTGTTGAAATAACTGTTGCCTAAACTGCGGGGCAAACTCGAAACCTCGGCTTCCAATCACATCACAACTGGCAGCCTGTTGCAGCAAGTGTGCTTCCGTTCCCTCATCAAGGAATACATGGGGATTCATGTGCATACTGATCACATCAAACAGTTGGTCAGCCCTTGGAATGGTCCAGCCCCGTTCAATCGACCAGTCTTTTGCGGCGTAGGCACCCTGTCCTGCAAAACAGCGGCAATTTGCATGGTGTTGATAATGCGGTTCGGTCATGCCCAAATCATGCAATAAACAGGACACCGCCAACAACTCATCATCACGCTTTAAGCCCTGCATCCTGGCAAATCCAATGGCGTAGTACCATGTTCTCAGGCAATGGTTCTGCAAGGCATCGGAACTACAGGACTGCATCTTTTCCAGCGCCTGCCTGACCTCTGCACTGTCGGGCAAGCGTAGGTCATCCAGTGTCAGACTGCCCTGCACCGTTGCCTTTGGGCGATGTGCCAAGGCATACATTTTTACACTTTGCTTAAGCACAGGCAGCAGGCTATGGCTCAATAAGGCCATACGATCTTTCAATGATAAATCGCCCGAAGTTTGTGCCATCCAGGCCTGTCGACCAATCTGCATATTTACCCTCCAATAAAATTAGAGTAATTACTCTAATTTTTAGTTTTACTGTAAATAAACAGGGATGTCAAAGCAATTTCGATTGATAAAAACAGGAAATTAGAGCTTTCTTTTCAGCAAATCATCCAGCCAGTCAATAAAGTCCTGAAAATATTTTGGACGGTATTGCCGATCTGTCAGCAGAATACTTACAGGCAATTCCAAAGCTGGAATATCGGTAAACAGGCGTTGTAACTGTCCTTGTTCCACATAAGATTTGGCATCAAATTCAGGAATCTGGATGATGCCAATCCCCGCCAAACCTGCCTGAATATAGGCCTCGGTATTTTCAATCAGTAGACGGTAGGGCATTTTGACACGCTGGTCACGAAACTCCAGTTCACTTAACTCACGATAATGTTTTGCCACATGGTAATCCACGGCAAAATGCTGCTGTAACTCATCGAGGTTTTTAGGCTCGCCCAATTCTGCCAGATAATGTGGTGATGCCAGCGTCCAGATTTTGGCTGGTTTAATGGGTCTGATCAGTAGATACTCATCCTGAACCTGTCCCACCCGCACCACACAGTCCAGTTGCTGTTCAATCAGGTTGGAAAAATCATCACTGCCATTAATCAACACTTTTACTTTTGGATAGTGCTGATAAAAGGCCAATAAGTTTGGAATAAGCACCTGTGTTGCCAAGCGTTTCGGCATGCCAATGCTGATTTTTCCCTCCTGACTACGCACATGGGTTTTAAAGCGATTCAGTTCTTTTAATTGTGCGACCAAGCGAATCGCTTCTTCATAAAACAAGCTGCCCTCATGGGTTAAAGCCACTTTACGGGTGGTACGGTAAAACAACAGCACTTCATATTCTTTTTCAAGGGACTGAATCGCATAGGTGACATTGGAACGTGGTAGTCCCAATTGCACCGCTGCCTGTGCGAAAGACCGTTTCTCCGCCACCAGACAGAAAATTTTTAAACGCTCAATCTTGTCCATTTATTATTCAACTTTTCTGCACAATCAGTTCAATACTAACAACTATTTCAAACAAATAAATTCAATTAGCATAATTTTTATGCAAAACAAAGACGAGGATAAACAGATGTCACAGCATGACTTAAAAGGTAAAACGGTATTGATCGCAGGCGGTGCAAAAAACTTAGGTGGTTTAATTTCGCGTAAATTTGCTGAGCAAGGTGCGAATTTATTGATTCATTACAACAGCACATCAACCCAAGCCGATGCCGAAGACACCTTAAAAGCTGTTCAAGATTTAGGTGCAAAAGCCATCTTGGTACAAGCCGATTTATCCGATATTCAAAACATCGAGAATTTATTTATCAGGGCCAAAGCAGAGTTTGGCGGTGTGGATATTGCCATTAACACCGTGGGGCGTGTGTTAAAAAAACCATATCTGGACACCACCGAGCAAGAGTTTGATGTCATGAATGACATCAACAACAAGATTGCCTATTTCTTTATCCAGTCAGCAGGTCGTCATCTCAATGCCAATGGAAAAATCTGTACCATTGTGACCAGTTTACTTGCCGCCTATACAGGACTTTATTCCACTTATGAGGGCTTGAAAGCGCCCGTGGAACACTATACCCGTGCGGCATCCAAGGAATTTGGTGAACGCAGTATTTCAGTGACTGCCGTTGCACCTGGCCCAATGGATACACCTTTTTTCTATGGTCAGGAAGCGCCTGAAGCAGTGGCCTACCACAAATCTGCTTCAGCTTTAGGTGGCTTAACCAAGATTGAAGATATTGAGCCTTTAGTTCGCTTCTTGGTCACTGATGGCTGGTGGATTACGGGACAAACGATTTTTGCCAATGGTGGTTATACCACACGTTAACAGTTTTTAAATGGGGCTTGTGGCAAATTCCATATTGCCCAGGCCTGCTAATTTAACCAAAACACCAAGGCATAAAAACACGCCAAACTCAGGATAATGGTCAATAAGGTATGTCTGACCTTATAGGCAATCACAATGGTTAAAATCGTGGCCAGAAAATAAGGATTGAGCAGGGTTGAACGAAATGCACCATGCTCATCCATAAACACAATCGGGGTGGCAATCGCAGTCAATAAGCATGGTGCTGAATATTGCAAAGACTGTTGAAACCATTTGGGCAAACGCAAGGGAAGATTCGGTTCGAGCAAGATATAGCGGTTCATAAACACCACAATTGCCAAAATAATCAGGAGAAACCAACTCATGCCACACGCTCCCGAAGATTCTGTAAACACGTCGCGGTCAACATTCCAATCACCCCTGCCAAGATGGCTGCACTTTTAATGCCCAGGCCTAGAAACACCACCGTTAAAATCACCGAAACCAGTACACCCACCAACGTATTTAGGTTTTTAATAAAGGGAATCACAATCGCGATAAAAGTTGCAACAATGGAAAAATCGAGATGATATTGGTCTAAATTTGGTAGAGAGGAAGCCAACACAATACCGCCAATACTAAATAGCACCCAAGCCAAATAGAAACAACTGCCAGCTCCAAGCAAAAAATAAATATAATGTTCACGCTTATGAATACCAACAGCAAACAATTCATCAGTCAGCAAGAAACCAAATAACAAACGCTGTTTTAATGGCAGTCTGGCAATTTCTTCACGAAAATATAGGGCATATAAATAATGCTGTGTGGTAATCAAAAATACTGAAATGATAATGGTGAGTGCAGGTGTACCCGCCATGACCAAACCTAGTGTCATCAACTGTGCTGCACCTGCAAAAACCAGTGCAGACATTCCTATCGCTTGCCCAGTGGTTAGGCCAGCCTGAATCGCCATTGAGCCTGCCAGCAAACCCCACGGCAACACTGCGAAACATAAGGGAAGTATTTTGATGACCCCTTGTAAAAAAGCGCGCTGGGGTGAGGAAAGATTTTCAGCAGAATCTGGGGACATAAGAACAACAAGTTTGCGTTGGGAACTGAGGAATTATAATAAAGTTCAAAATAAAAATGGAAAAATCATCTATTTTGAATGTAAAAAACCTCCCGAGGGAGGTCAGATTGCTGACAAACCCTGATTAGCTTTTTAATCAGGGTTTATTTTCTGGAGAATAAATTGATATTGAGTGATTTTCAGGCAAATTGATAACTAAAAAACAAGATAAAAAACACTTTCCATAGGTGTAGGGCAATCTTTTTCATATTCTGTGCTGTTGCTGCCATTAAACATTGCTGCATAATACGTGTTAATCCCCGAAATCGTGCATAACGATGTCCATGCAATTGCTTGGCATCAGCGAAACTTCTTTCAACGGTTTCCTTGCGCCTCGCATATATCTTCTTACCTTGTGGACTTAGACGGATTGCATTCATCCTATCCTTGCTGTCTTCCCATACATGGCGGGTCAGAACTTTAGTCCCCGTTTTGCTCTGTGTGCATTTCTCTCGAACTGGACACTGTAAACAATGCCTTGCATCAGAATGGTAGTGTTTGTATCCATTGCGATCCGTGGTTTTATAAATCAGGGTTTGTCCCTGGGGACAGGTGTAATGATCTTGTGTTGAACTGTAAATATATTCTCCTTTGTAGAAATAGCCTTTCCGATGGACTGGTCGCCGATAGCCCATCACTGGGGCAATATCTCGCTGTTCCAGTCCATAACAGATTGCATTGGTCGAATAGCCTGCATCTAAACCAACGCTATGGGGACTAAAATCAAAACGATGCATTTGATGATCCAATCGTTCTAAATATGGTCTGCTGTCATGAACGTTGCCTGCGGTCACATGGGTATCGGTAATAATCGCAAATTTACTGTCTACAGTGCGATGGTCTAAATAGAAGAACCCTTTGGGTTTTCCATCTCGGTTCATATAACCACTGTCAGGGTCTGTGGTACTGACTTTGATATTTCTACTTTTGCCTGATGAGCCTTTAGGTGGTTCATCGTCATGATCTTTCTCCTTTCTTGGTTTTAGGGGCTTCTGACCATGCTTTTGCCGTTCTGTTGTGATGGCTTGTTCCAGATCATCTAAATAACCTAATGTACTGTCCTGTACAACCTGATTGATGAACTTGTTTTTATTGGCGTTGGCTTTGAGGTGGGTGGAATCAGTATAAAGAATATGACCATCTACCATTTTATGGCCTATGGCAAGACGCACGATTTCCTCGAATAGGTCCTGATAAATCGTATTCTCATGAAAGCGCCTGCGTCTGGTCTGACTCAGGGTTGAGGCATCAGGAACTTTCTGTGTGAGGGAATAACCGATGTACCAGCGATAGGCAACATTGACCTCAACTTCACGCATTAACTGGCGTTCACTACGAATTCCGAAGAGATAACCAAGTAACAGCAGTTTAAAAAATACAACGGGATCAAGTGCAGGTCGTCCATTATTGGGACAGTATAGATGAGCTACACGTTCCCGAATAAAATCCAGTTGAATGAATCTATCGAGTTTACGGACAAGATGGTCTTTCGGCACGAGGCTATCTAATGTCACCATCTCGATTTCTTGTTGGGATGAGATTGATTTCAGCATATCCATATTATAGAAAAAGGGCTTCCTAACGGAAACCCTTTGTCAGCAATCTGACCTCCCGAGGGAGGTTTTTTACATTATCAAAAATTGTAATAGACTTATTTCGTCCCTTTAATTCCCGCCTGCAACAACAAGGCACCCAATCCACCAATTTTTTGCTCTTGTGGTTTCTCGGTTTTTGGTTTGTTGTTTTGCGGACGTTTAAAGTCACCCTCTTTACGTGGTGGACGCTGTCCCTGTGGCTTACGCTCTGAACGTTCCGCACGGTCTTGCTGTGGACGCTGCTGTTGGCGCGATGCTTTTGCAGGTGCAGAACCCTCAGCACGCATACTCAGGTTGACACGGTTACGCTCCACATCCACCTGCATGACACGCACCTGCACGATTTGACCTGGTTTCACCACCTTATGTGGATCAGAAACAAATTCATTCGCCAGTTCAGAAATATGCACCAAGCCATCCTGATGCACACCCACGTCTACGAACGCACCGAAGTTCGTCACATTGGTCACTACACCCTCAAGCTGCATGCCTTCAGTCAATTGTGCAACTTCAGTGATATCTTCGCGGAATTTAGCAGTACGAAACTCTGGACGTGGATCACGGCCTGGTTTTTCCAGTTCAGCCAAAACATCCTGAATCGTAGGTAAACCAAACTTGTCATCGACAAACTCATCCGCCTTGACCTGGCGAATGATTTCAGTATTGCCAATGATGTCTTTTACGGTTGTTGCTTTTGCCGCAACAATTTTTTCCACCAGACCATAACTTTCAGGGTGAACCGCAGATGCATCCAATGGCTCTGAACCATTCTGGACACGCAAGAAACCTGCTGACTGCTCAAACGTACGTTCGCCCAAACGTGGTACTTTTTTCAATGCCTGACGGTTATCAAAACGACCATGTTCTTTACGGTATTCAACAATTTGCTGGGCAATGGCCTTGTTTAAACCTGCAATATAGGCAAGAATTGCTGGAGAAGCGGTATTTACATCAACACCCACCGCGTTCACACAGTCTTCCACCACGGCATCCAGTGTTTTTGCCAAACCTGTCTGGTTCACATCATGCTGGTACTGGCCCACACCAATCGATTTAGGATCAATTTTGACTAACTCAGCCAATGGATCTTGTAAACGACGGGCAATTGACACTGCACCACGAATCGACACATCAAGCTCTGGTAATTCTTGCGAAGCGAGTTCACTTGCTGAATAAACTGATGCACCTGCCTCACTCACTGTGATACGCGTCAGTTTCAGGTCGGTATTGGCAGCCATCATTTCAGCAACAACTGCCTCTGTTTCACGGCTTGCAGTTCCGTTGCCAATCGCAATAAGTTCCACGTGGAACTCTCGACATAAACGGGCAAGTTCCGCAATAGACCCCTCTTTATCTTCTTTCGGGGCAAATGGATAAATGGTGCTGTAGGCAAGCACATCACCCGCATCACTCACCACCGCAAGCTTCACGCCTGTACGAATACCAGGGTCAACGCCCAAAGTGGTACGACCACCCGCTGGTGCAGAAAGCAGTAGATGACGCAGGTTTTCAGCGAACACATCCATGGCTTCCGCTTCAGCAGACAAACGTTTATCTGTTAGTAATGAATGTTCAATCTGTGGACGGACCTTGCCCAACCAGAACAGTTTTGCTGTTTGCTTTAAATAGTCCTGACGTGTTTGTGGCTGTAACGTTTCAAGATTGTATTCGGTTTCAATACGTGCCAGTGGTGCATCATCTTCACCATCCACTTTTAAGCCCAATACATTTTCTTGACGACCACGCAACATTGCCAGTAAACGGTGTGATGGCACTTTATTCAGGTTTTCAGAGAACTCAAAATAATCACGGAACTTCTTGCCAACTTCTTTTTTATCTTCAGAAGCTACAGCACTTTTCAACACCGCAGTTTTGGCAAAGCTTTGCTTTAACTCAGTGGTCAAGGCAATATTTTGCGCCCAGTCATCAATCAGGATATGCTGGATTGCATCAAGCTGGCTTTCTACATCTGGATAATCTTCATGGCTAAAACCAGCCAATGCCTCAGTTGGATCAATTTGATCTGAAATAATTTTTTCAGCAACTGGACCTAGACCTGCTTCTTTTGCCTTAAATGATTTGCTGGTCCGTTTTGGACGGTAAGGTGCGTAAATTTCTTCCAGTGCGTTCTTGGTTTCTGCGGCATTGACACGCGCCAATAAATCATCACTTAATTTATCTTGTTCTTGTAAAGACTGGATCACTTTCTCACGACGTTCGTATAAATCACGTAAGTAAGTCAAACGTGTATCGAGTTGACGTAATTGGGTATCGTCCAAGCCTTGCGTGACCTCTTTACGGTAACGTGCAATAAAGGGAACACTGGCGCCTTCATCAATTAAACGAATAGCAGCTTCTACTTGGTTTGGACGTACGGCAAGTTCATTTGCCAACTGCTGAACTAAGTCAGTCATCGTGATTGATTCCACAAGGGTTAAGTCTAAAAGCACTGATTATAAAGTTCATGGCTATAAAATCCACCATTGTTTTTTTGAATATTTAACCAGTAGTTTTTGCAAATCCCTCAATGTTTCTAAAATAACGGCGTTTTTTAGGCTAAATATTGAAAAATAGGTTGATTGTCATCATTTTGCCTGTATATATTTGGTATCTATCTCTTGATTTTATTGGCAATATTTGTTGCTTTATAACATAGCCAAAACTGTGCAATGAATCGTATACTCGAGGGTCTGTTGATATTTCACTCACACTTGCGACAGAGGACATTTTTTAGGCGGTACAAGACATGGCTTACAAAATTTAGTGATTCTAAATGAGTAAGACATAACGCAGTAACGACAAAAAATGTCCCTGTCCCACAGGGTTATGGCTAAAACTGCCCCAAACTTCGTTATGAAACTTGACAAGGGGGTCGCCATTGCCTACGTTTCATGCCTTGTTTGTGTGGTTTTAGCCGATAACGCAAGGTATGGTTGAAATATTAACAAACCCTATAGCATTGCATAAAGACGATGACAATAAACGATAAAAGGAGCACATCATGAGTTTAGTTGTACCTGCCGAATCAACGGAAACCGTACACCATGAAACCGATCGGGTCGAACGCATCCTAGTCGTCGATGATGATGTGCGCTTGCGTACACTGTTACAACGTTTTCTTGAAGACAAGGGCTTTGTGGTAAAAACCGCGCATGACGCCACCCAGATGGACCGTTTGCTACAGCGTGAACTGTTCTCCCTTATCGTGCTCGACTTTATGCTTCCCGTGGAAGATGGCTTAAGTATCTGTCGTCGCCTGCGCCAGTCCAATATTGACACCCCAATCATCATGCTAACCGCACGTGGCAGTGACTCTGACCGTATTGCAGGTCTGGAAGCGGGTGCAGATGACTATCTGCCAAAGCCATTTAACCCGAATGAACTGTTGGCTCGTATCCGTGCGGTACTGCGCCGTCAGGTTCGCGAGGTGCCAGGCGCACCAAGCCAGCAGGTTGAAGTGGTTAGTTTTGGGCCGTGGGCGCTGGACCTGTCTACCCGCACCCTCACCCGTGAGGGACAAGTCGTGACCCTGACCACAGGTGAGTTCGCCGTGCTGAAAGCGCTGGTTCAGCATCCCCGTGAGCCGTTGACCCGTGACAAGCTGATGAACCTTGCCCGTGGCCGTGAATGGGGTGCGATGGAGCGCTCGATTGACGTGCAGGTGTCTCGCTTACGCCGCTTAATTGAGGACAATCCTGCCCGCGCCCGCTACATCCAGACTGTTTGGGGCGTAGGCTACGTTTTCGTTCCAGATGGTGCTGAGTAAGTGCGGGAAACTCAACCTTGAAACTTGAACCTATTGATCCACAAGAATTTACCGACTTTGAGACCTACTCTGAAAAGCCACGGACCCAGTGGGAACGTTTTTTAGACAAGATCAAGCCACGGTCTGCCGCAATGCGTACCACCGTACTGGTACTGTTTACGGTGTTCTTTAGTCTATTCATGTCCTTGTGGTTCTTTTGGCGAACCCTCTATCTTCCTGAACTGCAACAGCATGCACGCTATCTGGCCATTGAGCTGGAACTGGTCAACAATCCTGACATTCGCATCCTACACCGCGATACCGAAGTCGATATCGACACATGGCTAAAAAACCGTATCGGGATTGAATATGTAACCGATCCACGGGAGTTTCCAGTACTGGAAGATAAGTTTCTGGCTGAATTCTTCACCGACCAGATTGAGCAAAAGCTTGCCAAAGAGCTGGGTGTCGAGAAAGTTACCGTTTATTTTAAATTCAAGCCGATTCCACGTATCTGGATTCAAACGCCTGAAATGAATGGCAACTGGGTCAGGGAACCCCTCAAGACCTACACCAACTACAGTGTTGAACTGATTGCATCGTGGCTGTTTGGTGTGCCGATCCTGTCCTCCGTTATTATCCTGATTCTGGTGCGGCAGATGAACCGTCCCTTGCGCCGCCTACAGAATGCCGCCAACAATTACAGTAAAACGGGCAAGGCCCCCTATCTGGACACCAACCACGGACCACTGGAAATCCGTCAGGTCAATCAGGCCTTTAACCACATGGTGTATACACTGGAACAAACCGAGCGTGACCGCCGTGTCATGCTGGCGGGCATCTCCCACGATTTGCGCACTCCGCTAACCCGTATTCGCCTGACTGCGGAAATGCTGCCTGATGAGTTTTTCCGTGAGGGGCTGATTTATGATGTAGATGATATGGATGCCATCCTGAATCAGTTTATTTCCTATATGCGAGATGGTTCGGATGAGGAGCTGACGGATACCAATATCAACAGCTTGCTGCAAGAACTGGTGGTGCAGTTCAAGCCGCTGGACATCCGTTTTGAGGCACAGGAACTTCCCGTGATTCCTGCACGCAGCCTGTCACTCAAGCGTCTGATTGCCAACCTGATCAATAATGCCAAGCGTTATGGTGCCGAACCCATCGAACTGTCTGCCAGTCATGTTGACCAGTATATTTTAATTACTGTTGCCGATCATGGGGAAGGCATCCCGCCCGATCAGGTGGAGGAACTGATGCAACCTTTTGTACGTGGCAATTCCGCACGTACCATTCAGGGAAGTGGTCTGGGCCTCGCCATTGTGAAACGTATTGTGGACATCCACCAGGGACAGATCAACATCCGCAACCGAGAGCAAGGCGGTCTGGAAGTGGTGATTTCCCTGCCTATTCCCACACCTGAAGATGAATCACATAGCAACACCATCGACAAGATCAAGCAAACCCTAAGCGGTCATTTTTAAAATGTCACACTGATACGTGTTCCCACTTTTATCTTGCCACATTCTGAATCGCCAACAGGCAACTTTTTAAACTTGAAGTCACGAAAGTGAACAGCCCGATTTTGCATATCAAAGGGTTCAGAAGAGGTAATTTTCAGGCATTGAAAAGGCAAAATGCTTTTCAAAATTTCTTTATCTTTCTCAGTCAGTTGATGGGTTGAGAGATAAATATGCCCCGTTGTAATCGGCAAGTGTATTTCTGCTCCCTGCATTTCTGCGGAACCTGTCAGCTTCACGGTATGATGATTAACAACTTTACAGCCATGTAAAGCAAGCATACTCATCAAAACAATTACACTTTGATTTTTTTTCATTCACTTGCTCAATCATGCGGTTCTTAGCTAAATTACCATTAAAATCTATAGATATTAAAGAAGTGGATATACTGAATTTAAGTAAGTTCCAACTAACCCCTCGTCCTATTGTTTTCACCCTATTAGACCTTAGCCTTAGTTCAATTCACTTTTCACGTTTTAGCGCTAAAATCCATATCCAATGAAAATCAAAATTGAGAATGGATGATGTCTCTAGATCGTATTCGCCTTGCCTCACTGCATGACAAAGTGATGAGTGCTGAGCAGGCTGCCAGCTTTATTGAAAATGACATGACGGTGGGTATGAGTGGTTTTACCCGCGCAGGCGAAGCGAAAGCTGTTCCTCAGGCACTTGCTGAACGCGCCAAGAAAAATCCGTTAAAAATCACGTTAATTACAGGTGCAAGTCTAGGCAATGACCTCGATAAACAGCTCACTGAAGCAGGTGTATTGGCACGTCGCATGCCATTCCAGGTGGACAACACCCTGCGCCGCGCCATCAACAACGGCGAAGTAATGTTTGTTGACCAGCACCTGTCCGAAACTGTGGAGCACATGCGTAACCTGCAACTGAAAAAACCAGATATTGCGGTGATTGAGGCTGTGGCGATTACTGAAGATGGTGGCATCATTCCAACCACATCAGTGGGCAACTCGGCCAGCTTTGCGATTTTTGCTGAAAAAGTCATTGTTGAAATCAATACCAACACCAGCACCGCCTTTGAAGGCCTGCATGACATCTACATCCCGACCTACCGCCCAACACGCCAGCCAATTCCATTGACCAAGGTGGATGAGCGCATGGGAAGTACGGCCATCAATATCGACCCTGCCAAAATTGTCGGTATTGTATTCAATGACACCCTGCTGGATTCGCCATCAACCGTCACCCCGCCAGATGACGAAACCCAGGGTATTGCCAATCACCTGATCGCCTTTTTTGAAAAAGAAGTGGCTGAGGGCCGTTTACCGAAAAACCTGGGACCTTTACAGGCAGGTATTGGTTCGATTGCCAATGCGGTACTGACAGGTTTAAAGGATTCTCCTTTTGAAGACTTGGTGATGTATTCAGAAGTATTGCAGGACTGTACTTTTGAATTGATTGATGCTGGAAAAATGAAATTTGCGTCAGGCTGTTCCATCACCCTGTCACAGAAATATGGCGAAAAGGTGTTTGGCAATATTGAGGCCTACCGTGACAAGCTGGTGTTGCGTACACAGGAAATGTCCAACCATCCAGAACTGGTGCGCCGTTTAGGCATCATTGGTATCAATACCGCGCTTGAGTTTGATATCTACGGCAATGTGAACTCAACACACGTTTGCGGCACCAAAATGATGAATGGGATCGGCGGTTCAGGTGACTTCGCCCGTAATGCACACCTAGCCATCTTCGTAACCAAGTCGATTGCCAAGGGCGGTGATATTTCCTCTATCGTGCCAATGGTCAGCCATGTTGACCACAACGAGCATGATGTTGATATTTTGGTGACTGAAATTGGTTTAGCGGATTTACGTGGCCTGGCACCTCGTGAACGTGCCAAGGTGATCATTGAGAACTGTGTACATCCACTTTACCGTAACGCACTTCAGGACTATTTTGAGCGCGCCTGTGAACGTGGTGGACATACACCTCACCTGCTTCGTGAAGCGCTGTCCTGGCATGCAAATTTTGAAGAAACAGGCCATATGCTGGTTAGCAATATTGAGGTTGCTAAATCGGCTTAATTTCCTAAGCTACGAGATAAAAAAGCCAGTCTTGTTGAACTGGCTTTTTTATCTGCATTAGTTTAACACTTCCGCAATATGATAACTTGCCTGTGCAATCGGGGTGAGTTGATCGGACATCTGGTAGACTTTGACATCATAATTCCCTTTCTGCCAGCCATTTGTGGGTACAGTACTGATCCAGTTTTGTGATGAATCCTGACTAATATTTCTTGGTGTAAACACCAGAATCTCACCTGTGTCCCGATTTAACCAGCGGATAAAAACCTGCTGATCCGCAGGAAACTTCCCTAGCGTATCAAAATGAGCAAATATATTTTGGAAATGATGGACCTGGCGTAAATCCTCTGAAGATTGTGGCATGACTGGCGTAAGTGCCAGCACCAACCGACCTGCCAACACCTGATCATCATTTTGTGAACCAAGTTCTTCCAGGGCACGTTGGGCAAAAACCTTTTTGTCCCGAATCATGGAGAAATCCTGTCGGGGAAATGCCTTTTTGAGATAGTCAGAGACTTGCTGTTCGGGTGTGTTGGCAAGAATTTGCGAAATTTGCCGTTGCTGCTGCCCAGAAAGTGTACTTAATGGTTGTGCTTTATTATTTACCAACTGCCGTACGGTAAAAGCCGTAAGATCATCAACATCTGTGATTTCAGGAGAATGTTGATCGGATTTTACGACCGTCGGCACTGGTTTTGACGGTATTGTTGGCAAATGCCGAAAATCCGCAACCAGATACCCCAAGCCAAATCCAACACTTAAACATAACAAATAAAGCCATTTTTCCATAGGTATTCCAAAATTAAAGGTGGATACACCACCTTTAAAACATGACTTACGGCTTAATTATGAAGCACAGCTGACTTTTGTTCCGTTCAAGGTCACTCCACTGCTAAATGATGTGCCATTATCAATAACATACTGTTTAGTAAAGCCTGTACCTGTAAGCATTCTGAGTGATGTGCCCACACATACGCTGGTTTGCTGGACCTGTCCAATCGATGCAACACAACCATTTTGTGTCGCCGTAACCGTATTGGTTCCCGTTGCGCACTGTGCGGTAATGGTCGTACTTGGGCTTGAATTATCTGATGATTCACAGGCGGAACAGTTATTCTGACTTTCACAGGCATCCGCCGCAGATTGTGATTTACAGGTATAGGTCACATCACCTTTGGTAATTTTTTTAGAATAGGAAGAGTCCGTACTTGCTGAACCACCGCCGCCGCCCCCGCAAGCAGTTAAAAATATGCATAAAAATGCGGCTGTACTTAATTTAATTGTATTGAACATAGAAATACCTTTTATATCATTGTATTTAAAGTTTTTAGATCGTCTGAGTTATTCTACCCAAGTCTTTAAAAGACGCATATCATGGCGTCATTCGCCTATTATTTTTGCAATCACATTTTTCATGCAATTCTTGAAAGCTTAGCGCATGGTTGGTCAATGAATCAATAAAATTTATCAAACAATAAAAAAAGCCCCAAACTTTCGTTTGGGGCTTTTTGAATATGGTGGCGGGACCCAGGATCGAACTGGGGACACACGGATTTTCAATCCGTTGCTCTACCGACTGAGCTATCGCGCCAATGGCGTGTATTAAGCCGCATCTCAGGCAAATAGTCAACAACTATCCTGAGCTTTTGTTTTAAATGCCGATTTTTCACACAAAAACATCAGGCAAAAAAAATCCCTGATGGGATCAGGGATTGAAATTTCAAATTCATGGTGGCGGGACCCAGGATCGAACTGGGGACACACGGATTTTCAATCCGTTGCTCTACCGACTGAGCTATCGCGCCAAAGTGGGCGTATTAAACAATGTTTGTCAAAATTCGTCAAGTCAATTTGTGGATTTTTCTATTCACTGTTTAATTTTGCTACAATACTGAACAGGAACCTATTTTCAGCTAGATCTTGCCCAGATGCGACAGGCAGCGGTGAATCGCGCCACAGCCTGGCTCAAACTGCTTCACGCCCTGCTCCTCTTCAATGCGGCAAACCTCCTCAACCAGACGCTCTGCCACGCCCCGTCCACGATTGGCAGGGTGAACCACAATATATTCCAGCACACGGCTTTCACCTTGTCCTGTTGACCAAATTGCACCTATAATTTTGGTGTTAAATTCAGCGGTGTAAACTGTGGTATATTGTTGCAGATCTTGTTCAAGTTGCTGCATTGCATCTTGCCCATCACCAAACTCTGGGCTGGTGTCATAAAGTCGCTCTAGCTGGGTACGAATCCCTAGATTATCTAGAGAACGGTAAGCATGTACGGTAATAGGCATTGATTAACCCTCCTGAGCAAACTATGATGCTGTCACTTTTTCGTCACAGCGAAACTATCGGTTTTTAATTCAATCATTTTTGACGTTTTTTGAGGAACGTGTCCATGACGCAACGTATCAGTGAAGTGGTAAGAAATACCAACGAAACCAAAATTCGAGTTCGTCTCAATCTCGATGGTACTGGTCAAGGCACCCTCAACACTGGAGTTCCATTTTTAGACCATATGATTGATCAAATCAAGCGCCATGGTCTATTTGATATCGACATTCATTGCGATGGTGACCTTGAAATTGATGATCACCACACGGTGGAAGACTGTGGAATCACGCTGGGACAAGCCTTTGCGCAAGCTTTAGGTGATAAAAAGGGCTTGCGTCGTTATGGGCATTTTTATGCGCCACTCGATGAGGCACTGTCTCGTGTTGTGGTTGACCTGTCTGGTCGTCCAGGCCTGTTTATGGATATTCCATTCACCCGTGCCCGTATCGGAAGCTTTGACGTTGATCTATTCTCGGAATTTTTTCAGGGATTTGTCAACCATGCACTGATGACGCTGCATATTGACAACCTGAAAGGCAAAAACAGCCACCACCAGATTGAGAGTGTGTTTAAGGCGCTGGCGCGTGCCCTGCGTATGGCCTGTGAAATCGATCCACGTGCCGAAAATACCATTGCATCTACCAAAGGGAGTCTGTAATGACTCGTATTGCATTACTTGACTATGGTATGGGCAACCTGCACTCTGCGGCGAAAGCACTAGAGCATGTGGGTGCAACGGTTGATGTCACCAATGATCCAAAGCTGATTGCCAAGGCGGACAAGATTGTTTTTCCAGGTGTTGGCGCAATGCGTGACTGTATGCAGGGTATGCATGAGGCAGGCATTGATGAGGTGGTGCGTCAGGCAGCTTTCAATAAACCTGTTCTTGCGATTTGTGTGGGAATGCAAGCCCTATTGCAAAGTTCGGAAGAAAATGGCGGTGTCGATGCACTTGGTATTTTTGATGGTGTAGTGAAACACTTCCCTGAAATTCCACATTTAAAAGTACCACACATGGGCTGGAATCAGGTTCACCAGCTTGATCCAGATCATCCAATGTGGAACAACATTGAGCAGGACGCACGTTTCTATTTTGTGCATAGTTATTATGTGGAGCCAAAAGATTCGGCCATTACGGCGGCAACCTGTGATTATGGCGTGAACTTCTGTACCGCCATTCATAAGGACAACCTGTTCGCGACCCAGTTCCATCCAGAGAAAAGTCATACCGCTGGTTTGCAGTTGTTAAAAAACTTTGTGGAATGGAAGATTTAATCGAATTCACTGAAAAAATCGCCATTTAACTTGGCGATTTTTTTATTACCTGCCCACAGAATAATAATTTAGCCAAAGAATAATGATGATGCTCCCTACTGCTAATAATTTATCTCATCCACTTAATCCGCAGGGACGTTTTGGACGACTGTCTTTTGCTGCATGGCTATGTATAAGTAACTTGATTCTATCAATCGGGCTTATTTTAGCGATCACCTCAATGATTTATGCTCATACCTATGCTGAACCTTATAATAATATTTTAGCTATTTGCGCCATTCTTATTTTTATTACAATTATCGGCTCAACCAGCATCCCCACCTTTATTTTCATCATTCGTCGTTTACATGACCGTAATCAAAGCGGATGGTTGTCGTTGTTGATCATCGTCCCTCTTGTAAATCTGATTTTCCTGATTTACCTATTCTGTGCCAAGGGTACAGTGGGTGAAAATAATTTTGGTCCAGCACGAATCACTCAGGGTTGGGAAAAAGTCTTGGGTTGGATTTATATTATCCTTATCCCAATTGCCTTTGTTTTAGGGGTGTTCGCTGCAATTGCAATCCCTGCTTATCAGGACTATGTACAAAGAGCCCAACAGACACAGCAGCAATATAATCACAATACTGAATAAATCCTGACCCAAAGTTATTCTAAAGCCAAGTTTTCTCACTTGGCTTTTTCATTTGTGCAAAAGCGTTTAAGCTCAACCCATCAGTTAAGTTTCAGTGAAGATGGAAATGCAAGAACAAACCGTTGCACTAAGCAAAGAGCAAATACGAGCGTTACCCGCATTCCAGAATCTACATCCTGAAAATATTCTGGTCATTCGTACCCTCGAACAGTGTCTGGAAATTCAGGATGAACTGAATCAGGTTAAAATCCTTGGTTTTGACACCGAATCCAAACCTACATTCAAGGTGGGTGAAAAATCCACAGGTCCCCACCTCATTCAGTTGGCAAGCCATGACAAAGCCTATCTTTTTCAGATCAGCACAGAGATTCTGGGCTTCTTAAAACCGATTCTGGAAAATGAGCGGCAACTTAAGGTGGGTTTTGGCCTCAAGAATGATACCAGTGGATTCCGTCGCCACGGAATTGAACCAAAATCCCTGATTGAGCTGTCTAAAAGCTTTTCCAGCTTTGGCTATACCTCACAGGTCGGAGTACAAACGGCGGTGGCCCTACTTTTTCAGCGTTATTTTGCCAAGAGTAAAAAAATAAGCACCTCAAACTGGGCTGTCAAGAATCTGAGTTCCAAACAAATCGCCTATGCGGCGGCAGATGCCTATGCAGCCCTGCTGATTTTTGACCATCTTTATACACAGCAGTTACTCACCCCTCAACTCCAGCAACAAATCAGCAGAATACTGGATGATTCAGTATCCAGGACTTAGAGATCGTCCAATACTTTGCTAATATGTAGCCAATTTAAACTTTAGATGATGCAAGGAGCGAAAGCATGCTAATCATCCCTGCAATTGACCTGAAAGATGGTAAATGTGTCCGTTTAAAGCAAGGACGCATGGAAGATGACACTGTTTTCTCTGATGATCCTGTAGCAACAGCACAACACTGGGTGGATGAAGGCGCACGTCGTTTACATTTAGTGGATTTGAATGGTGCTTTCGCAGGTACGCCAATTCATAAACCTGTTGTTGAGGCGATTGCCCGCGCACAGCCTGAGCTTCCAATCCAGATCGGTGGCGGTATCCGCTCCCTTGAAACCATCGAGCATTATTTAGAAGCTGGCGTGTCATTTGTGATTATTGGCACCAAAGCGGTGAAAGAGCCTGAGTTTGTGGAAGAGGCATGCAAACGCTTTGCAGGCCACATCATCGTGGGGATTGATGCCATCAACGGTATGGTCGCAACCGATGGCTGGGCCAATGTGACTGATGTCAAGGCAACTGATCTGGCCAAGCGTTTCGCAGATGCAGGTGTTTCCAGCATTGTGTATACCGACATTGCACGTGATGGCATGATGCAAGGTGTCAACGTTGAGCAAACCGTGAGTTTGGCTGAATACTCAGGCTTACCTGTGATTGCTTCAGGCGGTGTCACCAACCTTGATGATGTCCGCAACCTGAAAGGCCAGAAAGGGATTTTAGGTGCAATTACAGGCCGTGCGATTTATGAGGGTACCTTGAACCTTCGCGAGGCTCAGTTATTGCTGGATGAAGATCGCCTCTAAACAAAGCATTGAAAGAAGAGCCGTCAGGCTCTTTTTTTATTTGTGAGTTGAATAAATTGCCTGATCCACGCTGGAACAGATGATTTCTCTTGCATAGATGCTATCAGTTTATACACAATATAAAGTTGATTTTTACTGTTTTTACAACATGCCAACCCATCTCGCCTCCTCTCCCAGAGCTGCCCAGTTTGCGCTTATTTTTATTACCATGATCTGGGGCAGCACATTTCTGGCAGTGCAATACGCCCTGAATTTTAGTAGCCCCATGTTTTTTGTCGGCTGTCGTTTTGCTGTCGCAGCCTTGGCCATCCTACTGATCTCAATCAATTCCATTCGCGGGTTAACCCTAAAGGAAACACTGGCAGGCACCGCAATTGGTGTAGTGATTGCAATTGGTTATGGCACGCAGACCATTGGCCTACAGACCATTCTCAGCAGTGAATCGGCCTTTCTGACTGCCCTGTACGTTCCACTCGTACCAATACTGATGTGGGTTATTTTCCAGAAACGCCCCAGTTTAATGACCTGGGTGGGCACAGCACTGGCATTTACAGGTCTGGTACTTTTAACGGGAAATGGTTTCTCAGGTATTCACCTCAATTACGGGCAGGTATTGACCCTGATCTGTGCCTTTGTGATTGCCCTGGAAATTATCTTGATTGGTTATTTTGCTGGAAAGGTCAATCTCAGGCGGGTTACGGTGGTTCAGCTTGCCGTTGCCTCACTCCTCTCTTTTGCCAGTATGCCGATGGTGGGTGAACACAAGATTCCTGAATTTTCATGGGCACTGCTGCTGATTGCTGTGGCCCTAGGTTTAGCCAGTGCCCTGATTCAGTTCGTGATGAACTGGGCACAGCGTATGGTTGATCCAACCCGTGCCGCAATCATCTATGCTGGTGAACCTGTCTGGGCAGGCTTATTTGGGCGGATTGCGGGTGAGCGACTGCCTTTACTGGCCTTGCTGGGAGGTTTAATGGTGGTTCTAGGGGTATTGGTCAGTGAGTTAAAATGGAACAAGCCTAAACAAAAAGAGCGCTAAAAAGCGCTCTATGCTGCTGATGGCTCTTTCTTTTTCATTAACATACAGGGTTGGTAATATTCCACCGTAGGCATGGGCTCATAAAATGGATGCAGCAACGCTTTCCACTCCTGATAGGCGCTGGACTTCCTAAAACCCTCGGTATGGTTTTCAAGCTGGTCCCAGAAAATCATCAGTATATAACGATCCTGCTGCTGCATATGCTTAATCAGTTGCACGGCATTTAGGCCGTGCATGGGATAGATAATCTCTTTGGCTTGCTGGAAAGCCTGCTCAAATGCCTCACTTTGATCAGGCTTAATATTTAAATGCACATGCTCAATAATCATGCTTTATCCTATTTTATTGGTACATGGGTTTATTATCATTCAGTGCGATTAAACCACGAATAGCCCGATAAACAATCCAGACCCACGCAGCAAAAATCACCAGTACACAAAATACCGTACCAGAGAGCGCAACGCCAGCAAATGCATTGGCATTGTCCCCTGTAAAGAATAGGAAGAAAAATGGAATAAAGGCGATGATGTTCCAGGCCAGATACCACCAGAATGTACGGATCTGCCAGGTAAAGTGGCTTTCAAAGATTGAGCCACGCACATCACCACGCTTGACATAATTAATAATGAGCGCAATGACTGCCAATAAACCACCAGAAAAAATTGCAATAATATAAAGCACATAAAGAACCAGCGTTAGAGTACGGTTCGGGTCTTGATCAACGGAATAATTCATTTTTATTTATCTCCAGACACGCCCTCAATAAAAGACATTGAGCGGCGAAATTAACCAACATATCAACAGTATATGAAAGGCTATGGTACAGAAATAAATCTTACGAAATGGTTGTTTTTGTGTTTTATGTCGCAATTTTTGTTGTGCAAGCCAACCCGCACACCATCCCCCCAAGGAATCCACGATATGCAAGGTCTGTTCTGGAATACGGCGGTTCCCCAACTGGGCCGCCTCTTTGTCCTGTGCATATAGCCAATAGCTCAGGACATTCATCAGGCTGACAAACAGTAGCGTATAGGGTGGCAGCAGCCTGCTAAAACTTGCAATCAGCATAAAGATAATATAAATGATGATACCAATCTGCATGGGTGACCACGCTTTAGACTGTTTTGGTTGAGCTGGTTCAGCCCGATGCTCAATCACCTGTGACGCTTTCAGGTAGGTCACCTGCTGGGCACGATAGCGACCACGCTCATCCAGAATCACTGTATATTCCAGCGCACAGCCGACAATCGGACGTGGCCCTGTACGGGCAAAGTCCTTGATGTGCAGAAACACACGCTCCTTATGCGCATCATTGGGTTGAATAAAGCCATAGCCCCTGTCATCAAACCATTCCACCAAACGACCTTGATCTCGCATGACTTTTCCCTAAGCTTTGATTCGTTGTAAACGGTCTTGTAACATCATGCGCATTTCCAGTGGGTCTTTTTGCAAAATATCCTCCCCTGTGCGCCCCTGTTCAGCATTTTTCTGGGCCACCTGTAAACGCATACTCCAGAAACGGCAGGCCGCCATTGCCAGGAAAATGTCCAGACAGGCTTGCTCATCGCTGGTCAGTACCCGAATGGTTTGATAGGCAGCCAGAAAGGCATCAACCTTGTCCTGCTTAAGATGTACCTGCGGATAACTGGTACAGAAATCATTGATGCTAATGGCGATATCAAACAGCCATTCATCCTGATTAAGTTCATAGAAATCGAGGATACCGTTGAGTTGACTGCCCTCAAACAGAGTGTTATCCCGAAACAAGTCTGAATGAATAAAGCCCGATGGGCGATCTGGATGCTGTTGTGTGGTCTGTGCAAATTGTTGAAAAACCTGCGCCAACACATCCTGATCTTCCATATTCATTTGTGGCTTTAACTGCTCAGCCACATCAGACCAATACTGATGGTTACGGTTAAAATCACGCTGTAATGGAAAATCCTGTAACGCTAGATGCAGTTTGGCCTGCGCCTGTGCAATCGCCTGCACCTGGTCAATGCTGGCCTGCTCAGGATGCTCACCCATTAAACGTGGCGCAATCTGGGCAGGTTTGCCTGCAATGCTATGGATAGCCTGACCGTGATGTTTCAACGGCACTGCAACGGGCACACCCGCCTGTCCCAAACAGTCCAGCACAGGCACCAGTTCCCCCGCCCCCTCGGCATCCAGCTCCTCAAAAACCGTTAAAACATACTGTTTCTGTGTATGATCCACCAAAAAAAAGTTGGTGTTTTGAATACCGCCCTGGATTGGAATCAGGTCAATCACCGCCAAACCATAAGGCTCGGCAAATGCCTGCACTTCTTCTAAACTCAACGGGGTATAAACCGACATGGAAAACCTGCAAAATATCACTCTGATTTTGATAGAATACCCGTTCCCTCCATGAAGGTGTAGCACCAGAGTCGGTCTCCTTTCTCTCTTGGCGATTTTTTGGAAAATTTTATGCTCGCAAAACGTATTATCCCTTGCTTGGATGTTGATAATGGCCGAGTCGTTAAAGGCGTTCAATTCCTTGATATTCGTGACGCAGGTGACCCTGTTGAGGTTGCACGCCGTTATAACGAACAGGGTGCCGATGAAATTACCTTTTTAGATATTACCGCCACCCATCATGGACGGGACACCACCTACCGTACGGTGGAGCGGATGGCGGAAAGCGTGTTCGTGCCTTTAACTGTGGGTGGTGGGGTGCGTAAAGTTGAAGATATTCGCCTATTACTAAATGCAGGTGCTGATAAAGTCAGTATCAACTCGGCTGCGGTGTTTACCCCTGAGTTTGTGCAGGAAGCCTCACAGCGTTTTGGCGCACAATGTATCGTGGTTGCCATTGATGCTAAAAAAACGGGCGAGAATAAATGGGAAATCTTTACCCATGGTGGACGTAAACCGACTGGGATTGATGCGATTGAATGGGCTGTCAAAATGGCGGACTTCGGCGCTGGTGAACTGCTGGTAACCAGTATGGATGCCGATGGCACCAAGGCAGGTTATGACATTGCCTTAATGCGTCAAATCAATGATCGTGTCAGCATTCCAACCATTGCTTCAGGTGGTGTTGGAAACCTACAGCATTTAGCGGATGGGATATTAAAAGGCGGTGCGGATGCCGTATTAGCAGCATCTATTTTCCACTTTGGTCAGCACACCGTTCCAGAAGCCAAACAATATCTGGCCGAACAAGGCATTGAAATGCGTTTGTAAGCGCTATCATAGGCGTAGCTGGGTTTTCGGTTACGCCTTAATTTTTAAAAGAATAAAAATAAGTATGATACTTTACTCTGGACTGTTATTTTTACTTTTGCAAGTTGCATGTTTTTTCTGTTTTCAATATTCACTAAAATCTAAAGATAGTGATGAACGTCACCTGCTCACAGGTTTAAGCCTGCAAAACGATTAGGCAAAAAAATACCTTGCCTAAGCAAGGTATGGAAAAATGCGTTTATACAACGCTAGAGGGTAAACAAAATACAGCAAATCTGGATAAATATTAAGCAATAAAAAGGCTTGAGCTAAGGTAGCGAGAAACTCAGCATAAATATTGACATTAAAATCCAATTTTATTGACAATTCACGACAAGCTCATCTTTATTGTCGTGAATTGTCAAAATAAAACTTTGTCTGGCTTATTTACCCTTAACCTATAAGTTAAGCGACTGATTCACTTTGCTCTTGTTCTACGACAGGAGGCTTAACCAGTTTTGGCTTTTGCTCGACCCATTTTGCTGGAAATACGGATTCAATTGCATGACTAAGCGCTTTAGAAATAGGGGCTGGTAACTTGATACCTAGCGGATTGTCCTCTTTCAGATCAGCTGAAGAAACTACTCGTGTTCCCATCACATAATCAAACCATGGTCGCGTTACACACCAATTCGCATCTTGATTCGAATTCATATGATGATCGTAATGCCAAGGAATGGTACGCTTCGCCCAATCAGGCTCAAGATGGGCACGGCGATGAACATAATAATAATTCCCCGCACTATAAATCGCTGCAAGCGCCATGCCTTTTGAAAAAGGATAGAACACAACACTTAACACACCTGCGGCTACAGCAAGTGACATTAACTCATTGCGCGTACGCCAGTTGTCCAGACCCTCGACATAACAATCATCAGAAAAGCCCTGCTTGCGCACTTCACGGTGGTGTGCCCAGTGCGATTCCATCTGTTTTGGCGTTGGGCTGAAACGTGGCTTGCCTTTACGGTGAACCCCATGCAGTAGATATTTATGGGCAAACCATTCATAACCGTTTGCAATCACCAAACCTGCAACAAAACCCTTTAACATGCAGTAGTCTCCCAATGTTTCCTTATTTTTATTAAAGATATAAATTTTTGTAGGCGAAGTATTGACGATGCGCTATATTTGTATTGACAAAACACGACAAACTGGGGAACAGACAGGATGTCTCAACTCAAGAATTATACAGGCTCGGTTTATGGTGGTTTAGGACACCTGCTAAAAGCCTACTGTGAGGCGAAAGGTATAGAAATACCTGGACAATTACAACAGGTTCAGAACCTAGAGCGCTTTGATTACGTGATCTGGCGCGACCTGCTTGAAGACTTAAACCGTCTCCATCCACGGACAGGTTTGGGACTGGAAATTGCCGCATATGTCCAACCCAAGCATTTGGGAATTATCGCCTACCTAGCCCTTTCCTGTGAAAATCTGGGTGAGGCCATGGCATGCTACCAGGACTTTCACCGTCTTATTTATGATGGCAGCCCGCTACTGGTTGAATTTAACCATCCATATGTCTCGATTCGCTGGGAAGCACCCGAACCGAATCCAACCCAACTGACCGATGAAATTGCAATTGCCTTGATGATACAGTTTCTTAAACTATTTATGTCGGGTGAGGGCATCAACCTGCATGAAGTCCATTTTTTAAATTCCGCACCAAAGAATATTTCGGTTTATGAGCAATATTTTCAGTGCCGTGTGCGCTTTGACCAACCGAGAACCCAACTAATTTTGCCTGTGGCTGAGGCATTTAAGCCTCTCAGAACAGGAGACCACACCTTACAGCAACTGCTTTTACAGCAGGCACAGGCACTTCTGGACAAGCTACCCAACTCGACCCAACTCGACCAACGCTTGCAGCACGCCATTTTGACAGGCCTGCAAAAGAACCAATACCAGATCGACTTTATTGCGAAGAAACTGGGGGTTTCGGTTCGGCAGTTACAACGCCACCTGCAACAGCAAAATGCCACTTTTCAGGAACGGGTACAGGAAGTTCGCTTTATGCTGGCAACTGAATATCTAAAAGACCCACACCTGAGTTTACAGGAGATTGCCCTGCTGCTTTGCTATTCAGAACAAAGCGCTTTTCAGCGCGCATTTAAGCTTTGGACTGGTTTAACCCCACAACAGTGGCGGAAGAACAATACCATTTATAGTTCTTAATCAAGTTGATAAGGAAACAATGGTTTCTTAAAGCATTTTTTATAGAAATGGATTTTCGATTTCCTGTTCAGGTTGGCGCTGAATTTTCTCAGGGAGATTTTCCTGTTCCAAGGCTACCACCACCGCATTAATAAAGTCTTGCAGGGCCTTGGCTGTTTTTAATCCCTCTTGATCTTTGGTGATCTGTAGGTTGCCATATAGACTCACACAATCAACCTGATTTTCCAGGGTCAGGTCATAGATTGCCGAAGACTCATTTCCATCCACAAAAGGCTTAAACATCTTGTTCCCCATTATTATTCTCTTTTCATCACACTGAGCTAAACATAGATGATTTGCAAGATGCTCTACATTATCTCAACAATTGTAAAAAATACTGCACCAGCATATCCACCAACTGCTTGATCATGGCCTGCTTGGTTTCCTCATCAATTTGTGGGAACTTACTTTCAGCGGTCTGGGTTTGCCCTGAAGCAAACTGCTTCTGTTGAGCCTGAATGCTGGCTGTGTCCACCTCTTCCTCACACTGGCTTTGCCCATCCCAGTGTGAATAGCTGATGTCCTTGTTGGCCTTGACCTGTTGTGCCGATACTGGCAATTGATAGATGTTACGCTTCTGCTGCTCGGTCAGTTGCGGGAATAAATTAATGCCTAGCTTCTCTTCCAGATAACAGATGCTGACCACCTTGACCTGCTGGGAATCATTATTGGGCGCATAATAGGCACCGCTAATGCCCTGTTTGGGCAAATAGACCGCCTTATACACGGCTGTCGGCACAATCACGCCCTGTCCAATGGTTTTGAGCCGTTTTCCCTCAAACACAGGTCCCGTGACAATATAGGCATCCCTATGTTGTTTGGTCACAATCGCGCGCACGGCTTCCTCCAGCTTGCGCCAGACTTCCTGATTATTCTTGGGTGCCTGCGGCACAATATTTGCGAGAGAAAAACTATCAAACTGGGCAGCCGTATTGCCCATATCGCCATTTGGTGCCATGTGTCCACGGTCATAGCCTGAACCACGATAGTCTGTCAGCAATGCACGATGCGCCTGTTGCACCCGTGTTTCCTCATGGAAATTGTCTTCACGCTTGATCTTGATGCTTAAACGCTCAGGTGTCAGATACTCGGCTGACCACAACGGGGTTTTAGAGACCCCCGAATACATCACGTTAAAGTCGTTAAAGCACAGCGCATAACTGTCTTTTTTCAGGCTTTCCCTGTTGAGTATAGGTGGTACATCACGGTAGAACTGTTTTAGGCATCCACTGTTGCCGCCTGAGACAGGAAGAAGTTTGGCAATTTTTTCACTGCCAAATGCGATTGCAAAACTTCCCGTTGCAACTAGGGCGAGCAGAATCTTTCCAACATTTTGGCTTAAAAAATTAGCTTGAGTTTTAGCCTTTTTGGTTGTTTTCTTTGCCATAACCACATCAAGATCAACATGAACGCGAAGCTTAACAATTCAGGGACATGCTGTATATCGTGCTACCGCTTAGAACGACACTTTATGTCGCAAAACTGTTCACTTGATCAGCAGGCAATAAAAAAGGCACTCGAAAGTGCCATTTTATTTGTATTTTCACTAGATCTCGATTTGACTCCCCAACTCCACCACACGGTTGGTTGGAATCTGGTAGAAGTCACTCACAGGACTGGTATTACGCTGCATTGAAATAAACAATTTTTCACGCCACGGCGACATGCCATCCCCCACCGTATGCACAATGCGGTCGCGTGAAATAAAGAAGCTCATCTGCATCATATCAAACTCAAAGCCAAGCTGCTGATAAGCCTGTTCCAGCGCATTCGGAATATTTGGTTGATCCTTGAAACCGTAATACATAAAGATGCGATAGAAATGATCATCCAGTTTTTCAACCTTTAAACGCTCCTCTGCCGCCACATAGGGAATGTCCTGTGTATACACTGTCACCATCACATTACGTTCATGCAGTACCTTGTTGTGCTTGATGTTATGCAGCATGGCATGGGGAACAATATTCGGTGTGCCTGTTAAGAAGATCGCCTCACCTGGCACAAAATGGGTTTCCTTGCTCATGCCAATACTTTTAATGAATAGCTCAATTGGCAAGGCATTGGTTTCCATACGGGTATATACAATTTCCCGTCCACGTTTCCAGGTCATCAATATGGTGTACACCACCACGCCAATCAGGATTGGCACCCATCCGCCTGAGAGAATTTTTAATGAGGTCGAACCCACAAAAACCAGATCAATGATCAAGAATGGTACTGCGAATATTGCCACTTTCCACAACGGCCAACGCCATACACCATAGGCTAGGGTGGAGATTAAGATAGTACCGCACAGCATGGTCATGGTCACTGCAACACCGTAGGCGCTGGCCAGTTCCGCACTGCTTTCAAACAGTAAAATCAAAATCACCACTGAAATATAAAGAACCCAATTAATAAAAGGTAAATAAATCTGTCCTTGCTCCACATCTGAAGTATGGTAAACCGCCAAACGGGGTAAATAACGTAGTTGCATTGCCTGATTCGCCATGGAAAATACGCCTGTAATCACCGCCTGTGAAGCAATGACCGCTGCCGCAGTTGCCAGCCCAATCATCGGGAACAACGCCCATTCAGGCACCAGCAAATAAAATGGGTTTTCAATGGCCTTGATATCGCGCAACAGCAAAGCACCCTGTCCTGCATAATTGAGCAATAAGCAAGGCAACACCACAATAAACCACGCTAGTTTAATCGGTAGGCGTCCAAAATGCCCCATATCGGCATACAGTGCCTCACCACCTGTCATGGTCAGAATCACCGCACCCATAGTAATGAACGCAATCACAGGCTGGTCAAATACGAAATGAAGCGCCCAATAGGGATTGACCATCATCAGCACATAAGGGGTCTGGATAATACTCCATAGCCCAATCAAACCAATGGAAATAAACCATAACAGGGTGATAGGCCCAAAGAACTTGCCCATGGTGGCGGTTCCGTGACGCTGAACCAGAAACAAGGCCGTTAAAATGCCCAGCGCAATTGGCACCAGCCATTGGTCCAAAGCTGGCGTGACCAAACTTAAGCCTTCAATTGCTGACAGGACAGAAATTGCTGGGGTGATAATACCATCGCCAAAAAACAGTGATGCGCCAATAAAGCCAAGCGCGATCAGAAATATCTTATTTTTATCGGTAAATACCGTTGAGCGTAGATTCAGTGCCAGGAGCGACATGATCCCGCCCTCACCATTGTTGTCCGCACGCATAATCATCGATACATACTTAAAGCTAATGGTGAGGTTCATGCACCAGAAAATCAGGGAGAGGATTCCCAGAATGGTGGATTCATTAATCGCAACATGCCCTGTAACAAAACATTGCCGTATTGCATAAAGCGGACTCGTTCCAATATCTCCAAATACGACCCCTAAGGCTGCCAGCGTCATCGCAGGCAATGCGGCTTTTTTTGCAGTACTTTGCATATATTGTCTTCAATATAGAGCGTTATAGCGCAATATTATCACTAGCCAAAAAGTTTTTCTGCAAATCTATGCTGTAACAACTTGGCAGCTCGCTTTTTTTTGGTTACTATCGCACACCTTGGTGAGGTGTCCGAGTGGCTGAAGGAGCACGCCTGGAAAGTGTGTATACGTTTGCGCGTATCGAGGGTTCGAATCCCTCTCTCACCGCCAAGATTATTTCAGACGACATCCGATGATGTCTGAAAAGCTTAAATCTAAAGGGTTTAGGCTTTTTTTATTGCCTTATGTTTTCCAATTGACCCTATTGAATCCTGAATTAGCTGGGGGTATAACTGGGGGTATAATAAATTACCCCTATTTTTATACCCCCAAATTTCTACGGGAAGCGTTGCAATGCTTACAGATGCTCAGGTCAGAAAGATCAAACCATTAGAGAAGAAAGCCAAGTATTCTGATGAAAAAGGCATGTATCTGGAAGTCATTACATCAAGTGAAAGATTGTTTTATGTTAATACCGCTGTAATAAAAAATATTCCAGCCTATTCTTGAAGTATCTTTTTAAGCATTTTCTCAAGATAAGCAGTTCCATTACCTACCATAAATAAAACATTTCTTTCAGCAAACTCTGCTTCGGACAGAGAGTTATTCAAAATATCTTTCATTGGTGTAATAGACAAAATAAAGCTGTTTAGTATTAAATCAGGATGCTCAAGCTTAGCCTCAATATTTTTAATCTCTTTGTAGAACTCAATTTTAGCATCGTCATGATTCATGTTTCGAATGCCTTTTGGATCCACCAAAGTTAAATATTGTTGTCCTGTCTCCTTATGCACTAACCATAATAAAAAGTCTGGATAAAAGTTACCTGCCAAAGCAAAACCTAATCCACGATATTTATTATCCGCATTTCGTAATAAGTAAAGTTCATAATCCTTGAGCAATTCATCAGTAGCAGGTTTATTAATATAATCCTGTAAATCAAGAACAAACTTTACTTCACTACTTTGCGTATGACTGGTGTAATCAAACAACATTGGTGACCAAGTGAATGGTAGGCTTTCATCCTTTTTATCCAACAATGGATAGAACAGATGACGATCAAAAGTAATCGCTCTAAAACTACCATCCTCTTTCCACGGTGCTAATTTTTCCACCTCACCCTTAGCAACCAAGTCCTTCAAGACCTCTAGACGGTCAAATACTTCTTGTGCTTCGTTATTTTTGCCTTCTTTCGCTGTGAGGGTATATTGCTCACAGATTTGCACAGGTAAATCTTTATCATCTAAGCTAAATTCAGTCACTTCATAAAACTGCCCTTCATAGGCATTCTTAATCGCATGATAGAACTTATCCATATAAGACTGTAATAGCTCAATTAGTATCGCTTGCTGTTTTTTGATTCCACTCACGTCATTGGTTAATTCTGACGAATCAACCAAAAGCTTGTACCAATCTTCCATAGAGGACTTGATATCTCTTAGGCAAAACTCTTGTAACTCATCAACATCCAACTGTAAATTGCTATATCCACGCTGGAACTTATATTGCTGAAGTTGTAAGTAAATTTCATCAAAATCAAACATACACATGATTTTTGGTGAAATTTCATGTTCTTGACGCTTATCTTTTATGTCCGTTTGGCGCTTAGATTTATCTGTATGAAAGGCCTGCAAACGAGGATACAAGTCCAAAACAACAAAAGGTTTTTTAATTTTTCCTTCATAGTGTTTTGGAATCTTGAACATTGACAGTTTTGACTGAGCCTTAAAACCATTGGCTTGATTATCTTTATAGCCATCTTTTAAAGTCAGCGTTTTTAAACGAGGCGCTTTAATTTTATTTGTTGGAAAATCCAATGTGACCAAATCCTGATTCAGGATAATGCCTTCATCATTCAGGTATTCACGGAATTTCTCCATGTAGTCAGCACGTAAACCAAAAATATTAATGGTTTGCATCAAATCTAAATGTAGCCCTTTATACTCAGCTTTATTGTAAATTTCTCTTGGTGTTCGTTTTAAAGAGAAACTCTCTCCCTTTAGACGTACACCACGTCCGAAGAGCTGAATAATTTGCGCACCTTCACCCGTACCCATGTTCAATAAACCCATGGTCGATACACGCCAGCTACTCCAACCTTCGGTAAATTTACGAGAACCAATGAGAAGGTTTGTTTCACTATCATCATTATTCAATGTTGGAAACAATGACTCAGCAAAATCATCAGTACGCGCATTTAGATAATGTGTCTGGCTTGATTCTTCACAGTTATCATATAAGCCTTTTTCATCACCGACATTAATCACCGCAAAAGGTATATTTTCACCAACCTGTAAACGTAATTCACCTTTGTTTGCCGTGACACGTACCACATTCAATCGTTGATTGATTGTGGAGTTAAAGAAGCTTTTTAAAATATCTTGATAAAGCTCAGTTGCATCTTGACCATGTAGTGGTACAAATCGATTAGCAAAAATATTGATGCCATTTGTATCGACCAAACGAGATGTATTCGTGATCAAGTCATTCAACCAACCGATTACCTTAGGTTTACGTGATGAATCCAAAAAGTCTGCCAAAAATTTGACGATGGTCAAAATGTCAGAGTCATCATCATTAACTTTGTTACCAACAAAGACCCACAGAGGTTTTTCAATATTAAATTTCGCTAACTTTATCTGATTCTTTTTAAACAAATATTGCTGTTGATAAAAAGAGAGTAAACATGCCGTTAGGTAAAGATTACGCTCATCATCCTCGTGATATTCCTTCATGTTAAGGATATTAACTTCTTTGCCATAACCATCCGCATAGAAATATTTGTACGAATAATCGAACAAAATACTTTTAGCATAGACCTCTCTAAGCGCTTCACGACGGTATTTTTGCTGATCTAAATCATCCAACTGAATATTTTTTTGCTGTTCTTCTGTCAGCTTACCAATCGCTGTCGATCCATATAGCATTTTGGCTTTTTGTTTTTTTGCATCTTCAAAGCGTTTATAGACGTTGTCTGCCTTACTTACAGCTTGACCAAAGGTAGCCGAATATTCAAAACTAAAACCATCTTTAGTGAGAATATCACGACGCTCCATCCAAGCACCTGCACTACTGCTCGTACCACGGTGCCCTTCGTCGATCAGAACAAGATTCTTACCTTCCAAGCTCATCGTCGCAACAGTTTTATCACCATCCGTATCACTCAGCTTATTCATATCGATGATTTGAATTTCATCTCTATAAAGACTATTACGGCTTTTTTGCTTATCAAACAAGGTCGCTTGAAAACCAGAGTCAGTGAGTTCTTGCAAATGTTGCTCACTTAGACCTTCATTCGGTGTAAGTAAAATAATTTGGTCTGGGTAAGTGCTATCGCCATTTTGATGTTGGAAATAGTCTAAATACTGCAAAATATTGACATGCATAAGCAGTGTTTTACCACTACCTGTCGCATTCCAATAACCAATTTTATTTAGGTCTTCAGGTAAATATTGCTGAAATTGATCTGCATCAATTTTCTGATCATCATTATATTGTTGAAGTTCAACATTTAGCTCATTGAGCATGTCCGCTTGATGATTAAAATATTGATCTAAATACAGTTCTGTAAATAGCAATGAAA
Source organism: Acinetobacter sp. GD03645 (assembly GCF_029845285.1). Classification (NCBI taxonomy): domain Bacteria; kingdom Pseudomonadati; phylum Pseudomonadota; class Gammaproteobacteria; order Moraxellales; family Moraxellaceae; genus Acinetobacter; species Acinetobacter sp. GD03645. The sequence goes on from NZ_JAOCLL010000002.1 coordinate 226,131, forward strand.
GGTATTGGAAATATTTTAGGTTTAAAACATGCCCTTCTATTTCATTACGTTTTTCAGTGATTTTTTGCCAATGCTTCACAATGTTTAAGTCATAACGACGTAGAACATCAATATCAACAACTTGTTTATTAAACAGTGTGTTGGTGATTACACTAAAAAATTTCGTTTGACCTGCATTATCACCCTCATGCTCGATTCCCTCAAACTGAGGATAGTCTAGCTGTTGCTTCATGCCCTCCAAACGGTTTGGATTAAACTTCGACCACAACCATTTATTTAAAATCAATTGCTCGTGGAAATTTACTTTAACTGCTTTAGTTTTTGCTTTAGGAGCCTTTGCCACAGTGCATTACTCCTCAAACATATTTTTTAAGAATGTTTGTTCAATTGAACGGACTTTGAGTTGCTTCTCATCACCCTCTTTAGTGGTATATTTGCTTGCTACGTTGTGATCACCATTGATATAAATCAATTGGTACTCGCCATCGTTTGGATTAATTTTGAGTTTTGCAAGTAATTGATCAAGTTCTGCATAGCCAATCTTTTCACAGTCACGCCATAGAACTGTCGTGTACTCACCTGTACGCAATTTACCTGTGATTTGTACATAGCCTTTGTCTAATTGGTAATCGGCTTCCTGAACATTCAATCCAATGAGATAATTAAAAGTTTCAACCAAATCGATCGTTTTACGTTCAAACGCGCCTGCGCTATCCGTAGTAATATTCATTTGATAGCTAAATGGCTTCTGGAAATCTTTAACATTCAGCAATGAATTTTTGCTTTCTAACTCAAGCATATAGTGCATTAAATAATCGTTATAGGCTTGTTGATCTTCAGGTTTCGTTGAAGTCTTTTGCTCTGCTAAAAGATTTTGCTGTGTGCCTTTACGTACCAACTCCAAGTTATTTAAAGTGTCTTCATAACTTTCAAGTTTAACAACTTTTAAACAATGGCTGATACCTGACTCAGGTTTGGTTGGTTTTCCTTCTTTCCAATCTGCTGAATACACAACTTTTTGGATACGTGGCTTGATGACCGTATCAAAATATTCACCCTGTTCCACAAGGATATATTTACGACCACCTGGGTCATCACGGTTTAAAGCAATAGTGGCATGAGCTGTTGTACCTGAACCAGCAAAGAAGTCCAGAATATTACTATTTTCTAACTTAGCTCCGCTTGTTCTTAAACAATCTAAAACTAAGTCATGGGCTTTAGCAAAATCAAAAGATTTCTCACCAAATAAATTTTTGAGTTCTAACGCTCCATAATTAGAAGATGCGTAAGTAGATTTATCCCACCAAGTTATTGGTAATGCTGTTACATCCATTCTAATTTTAAAATCTATTGAAATCTTATTATCCTGATCTCTGCGAATTCTATATTCTTCAAGTTCTGTTCCAACTCGTTGGTTACCTCTTTGCCAATTTTTTTGTATAATTTTTCCATCCTTATTAACATCAGGAAAAACAATAGTTTCGTTTGGTAAGGGTTGCTCAAGTAATACGTATTGCCCCTCCAAATCAGACCATTCCATTTTAGGAACTCTAATTTGATCATTATCACTAACAAAAATTGGGTAATAAAGTTTAGGACGATCTTCTCTTTTATCATTATTTCCAGATCTAATAAAGTTTGCCCACGAGAAACGTCCTTTGCTATCTTCTTTCGGATATCGTGCTAAAGATTTCTCACTTTTATCTAAACTAAGTGGCACAGTATTTTCTGATTTAGCATAAAACAAAGCATATTCATGTGCTGGTGCAAATTTACCTTTCGTCTTTCGTCCTGCTGGATTAGATCGAACTGGTGCCACTCCTATCTGCTTTATAAAAAATTCTTCTGCAATAGAGCGCAATTCACTGACTTGCTCATCATCAATTGCTAAACAAATAATACCTGTTTGATTTAATAAGTCCTTAGCTTTTTCAACTCTGTTATGCATTAAAGTTGCCCAAGAACTTTTCTTGAAACCATTTTTATATAAAATAGCAGATGCATCAGTATTATAAGGTGGATCAATATAAATACTATTTAATCGAGAATAGTATTTCTCTGCTAGTAAATTGATTCCTTGAAAATTATCGCTATTAATGATCAACCCATCTGTTTGGGCATCCAAATCATCAATTCGTTTTAAAAGTTCTGCTTTAAACTCTAAACTAAATAATGACGTATCCACCATCAAGGCTTGATTGTTTTTTAAGTAATCAATGGTTCCCCAACCTGCATCTGTACCTTTAAAGCCTAAATCTTCCCATTGTTGCCACTGCTCTGTTTTTTTAGCAATTTCAGCATACAAGGACTGATCTACTCGGTCTAAAGTAATACAGTACTCAGCACTTACGACAAACTTTTTCTTTAGCCATAACTTTTTCTGAAAATCTTCAAGCGAAGACAAGAAACTTATAATTTCTAAACCAATCTGACGTAAACACTTGATAATACTAAGTTGACGTTCAATTTGAATAAATTGATCGGCACTCACCACATCATCTAAGTGCATCACTTCATTTTTAATATAGAAATCAAGTTCATGACGTAGGAATTTACCTAAGTCTTTATGAATAAAATAATCTGCTGTATTTTTTTGCGTATAAGTACTCAAGTGCTTGTGCAACACTGTACGCTTTGGTTCTTTTTCAGTCGGTGCAGGTTGAGCTAAATCACTTAACCAATCAGCCGTTAGAACATTCGCTTTCAAAATTTTATTATGCGATTCAGTATTTAAGGCTTCTTGCTTTGAACCTTTCGGTAAAGTTGCATATTCAAAAAGAATGGTTAGTTCGTTATTTTGAATAGAAAATGGAACAATCGTTTCTTCAAACTCTTCACCGTCTTCATCTATACGAATGAAGGTCTTTGGTTCAGTCACAATAATAAAGCGACGGTCTTTGTCATTATCTTTACGGTTTTCACGAGCTGTATCTGCACTGACCAAGCGGAATAAAACTGAACGCTCATCATTCAGCTTAAAGCGATAATTACTAAACATCTCACCAGACTTTGTGTAGTACTGGTCTTTATTTGCCCAATGTAACATCACTTCCTCACCTGAGTAAGGAATAGAATACGTATCACCTTTATAACGACGTTGGCTAATGAAATCGCCTTCGTCATAGTAACGACTAAAAAAAGTCAGCAAATGACTATACACTTGCGACTGATCTGTCATTTCATTGACATCGGCTTGAGTTAACGCAATATATTTTTGTCCTAAGGCACTTTCAATTGCTTCAGCATCAATGAGTTGTCCTTGCTCATTAAAAGCACGTTTGCCAAATTCTGCTTTCAGCTCAGCTTCTAATTCTTTTATTGCATTTTCATCAAAACTCGACTTTGCTTCGCCAAGGTATTGCTCTACTTTAGTTTTTAAACGCTTATCCAGAAATTCTGCAATTTCAGTACTGCGAGCGTTTAGAATACGATAAACTCCAAAATCCAAATCAGGACGATTGATCTGAAAGATTTCCTTAAGTTTCGAAACAAGTGCTGAAAACTGAGTGCTCATAAATATTTCCTATTTTTCAAAACCTTATGATAAATAGGTTCTGGTAAAGCGAATAAAATTGCATAGGCAAAATTAACCACTAAGAATACTTCAAAAAGATCTTAATATAAAAAAAAGTTGCAGAAAAAAACAACCATTGGCTTTAAACCAATTTCCATCTCACTACAAATAAATTTTCAGCTTTACTAGAACGATGCAGTCTTTGCTCAAGTGCATCAATCATCGCGTCACGCTTATCCGCTATCTCATCTTCCACATCAAAAACTTGTTGTCTCATACGTCGTTTTTCTTTTTCAGCTTTTTGTATTTCTTCCTGTAGTCGTTTTTCAGTTTCAATATCAGGTGCTTTTCGAGACTCTCGTTTAAGACTAGATATTTTTAACTTTATATCTTCAAGCATTTTTTCTACCGAAAGTAAGCTATCTTCTGCCCACTGTTCCAATTTATCTCGCTCTTTTTTGAAAAAATCATCATTGAGTTCTAAAGCATGATTTAAAGCAACTTGGTATTTTTTATCTATATTTGCTTGAAATATGTCAGGGACGTTATCTGATATATCACAAGTAACTGTGGCATTGACTTGGAGTAAACGCTCACATAGATCGCTATCTAAGACTTTGCCAGCATCTGTCATTGCAGTAATCACTAGATGTTCTTCTTCCTGAAAGGAATCTAAGCTTAATACCGTAATGGATAACCAGCCTTGCTGTCCTTTTAATTGATCCAACAAACTTACTTTTTGACCGTATTGACTATAATCAAATTGAATCAGTTGTTTTGGTGTCTGTAATCCTTTGGCATTATCTAAAACAAATTCACCAAGGGGATGAGTCAAACGATAAATAAAAGTATTTTCAGGAATTCGCTCGCCTTTACGAATAAGTTGATATTTTCCTGATGGCGTATTCAGAATAGGTGATTTAGTTAAATCAAAACTTAGCCTTTCATTATTAAATTTAGCGTATTTCTCAAGAATGTATTTTGTAGAAATCCAAAATAAGCGGCTAATCTTATCCAGTTGGTGCTCAGCTCTTTCTTTTTGGATTTTTAATAAATCATGAATATCAGCATCAAAATGCTCAAGCAATAATTCTTGAGTACGTTTCATTTTTTCATTGATTTGATCTTCAAGCTCATCTCGTAACTGCTTAAAACTTCTTTCAATTTCCTCCGAGCTACGACACTGGTCATAAATTTCAGAAATACGTTTTTCAAAATTTATGCCACTTTCGATAGTCCCCAAAATATCATTTGAAGCACCAAATACACCATCAAATAACTGAAACTTGTCTTTAAGCAGTTCTAGAACACGTTGGTCAGCTTCATTTCTTTCATTTAAGAAATTAACTACAACAACATCAAACTGTTGTCCATAACGATGGCAACGCCCTATGCGCTGCTCTACACGTTGAGGATTCCAAGGCAAATCATAATTAATAACCAGAGAACAAAATTGTAAATTTACACCTTCGGCTGCTGCTTCTGTCGCAATTAATATTTCTGCATCATTTTTAAAAAAATCAATGAGAGCAGTCCTTCGATCAATTGCTGGAGAGCCTGTAACTTGGCTACTCCCCATATACTTACCCAACCATTTTTGGTAAATACCCGTATTCACAGGTGATGTATTACTTCCATTAAATCCTATTACTTTTCCGTTGTATCCACGAGACTCTAGGAATGCTATAAGGTATTCCTGTGTACGCTTAGACTCAGTGAAAATTACCGCTTTACGTTTTGCTCCCATTTCAAACATTCGAGCAAAACCTTGTTCAATTGCTGATAGCAAAGCGAACGATTTACTATCATTTTTAATCTTATATGCCTGCTGTATATAACGTTCAATTTCAGCAATTTCAGATTTTATTAGATTGGTATCAATTTGCTCGTTACTTAAGTTATCTTCAATATCATCCAGCAATTCCTCATCCATATCTTCATCAATAATAAAATTACTCAGCCAGTCCTCATCTAAAGTTTGTTGATCCAACAATTTCTGAAGGCGTTTTTGTATTGCCTCTAAAGTCGCAATAACAGCAGGAGTTGATGATGCAAGAAGCTTTCTTAAAACAATTGATATTAAATGTTTTTGTTGCTGAGGAAAGGCATAACTGACTTCACGTTGCAAATATGCACTAATGGAATTATATAAGCTTTGTTCATCATCACTAGGTGTAAATGGAACGGTTAAAGCATGTCGATTAGTGTAGGGTACATATTCCAAAACATCTTTACGCAATGTTCTTTGCATAAATTGTTGAATTCGTTTTTTAAGTGACTGAATGTCTCCGTCGACTACATACCTTACACGAAATGCTTTTTCATCCCCAAATAAATACTCATCAATAATTGTGCTTAACCCATATAGTTCCATCAATGAATTTTGTAAGGGAGTAGCTGTTAATAATAGCTTTTTCTTACTAGCTAAGGAGCGTTTTAAACTATTCCCTATTTTATTACTGGAACGATGAGCATTACGCAATTTGTGTGCTTCATCAATTACAACTAAATCCCATGGGATTTGTGCTAAGGCATATTCCATCCGATTTGCAAATGAATAAGAGATTATAGAAATTTTTCCATTATTAAATGGATCATAGACACCATCTTTACGTGTCATGCTCCATGTTTTTAGATCCAAAACTTGTGTAGGCAAATTAAATTTGTCTTGTAATTCTTGTGCCCATTGTTTTCGTAAAGACGCAGGGCAAATAATTAATAAATTTCGACGTCTTTCTGCCCAGTATTGACAAAGCACTAAGGCCGCCTCAATCGTTTTTCCTAAGCCAACTTCATCAGCAAGAATCACACCTTTACTTAAAGGATTATTTAAAGCGAAAAGGGCAGCCTCAATTTGATGAGGATTTACATCTACTTGAGCATCAAACAATGACTGTGATAAACGATCGGCATCTGTTGCTGAACGTTTCTTTGTTATTTCCCATGCGAAATATTTTATTTGGTGGTTAGTGTAAGACATTATTCTTAGATAAAAATTTTGTTAAAAAGATTACCTACAATATAAATACATATAACTTTTGTCGCAAGAAATACGCATGTAAGACAAAAAATAAAGAGCAAAAGCTCCCATTACTCTCGTTCTTCCATCTTTGACTCAATCCAATGATGGATTTCCCAAGCTGATCAACCAATACACATTTCAGTCAAACGTACAGGCTGAGGAAATGTAGGATCATAATACTTTGATTCCTTATTGTTCATCCCATAGGTTGTGGTCAATTAAAAGCCATTAAATTGCCAAATTCATTTGTTTATTTTTTCACTTGTTTTTTTCAGCAGAATCTGTAAAATTCACGCCACGTTGCCGGCATAGCTCAGTTGGTAGAGCAACTGACTTGTAATCAGTAGGTCCACAGTTCGAATCCGTGTGTCGGCACCATCAAATTCAAAAAAGGCTTAAACTTTTAAGGTTTAAGCCTTTTTTATTACCTAGTTTTTAACTGCACTCACCTGAACATAACGCACCAGACCATCTTGATAGAGTTTTTGGCACAACTTGGCCGTCATTGCTATTTTGAGTTGGGCAAAATCAAAAGGCCTTTTCTTTGCTGACCGTGTCTCAATATATTGGGCAAAACCTTTCAAAACAGGCTCTGAAAAATCCTGAATGACAATATCCTTAAAACCATGCTTTACCAGTGCTTGAGAAAGCTGCTGTTTGTCCATCAAATACTGCCACCTCACATCAGCACCTTTTAACAGATAGCGATATTGCTGCTTGTGTAGATAGGAACAATGTTGACAATCATCTGACCACATCAAATAATGAAAGGCAATTCGCCCTTTTGAATTCAAAACAGTAGAAACTGAATCCAGAAATAAATTCAATTCACTGTGATACGCAGCATCAACACATACGGCCACATCAAATAAATTTAAAAAATACAGCGACCTTAAATTCAAAAAAGAACCACAGATGCTTTCCACCTGTGGCAATTCCTTTTGGATTCGTTGAATGCAATCTTTCTGTAATTCAACTGCACTCAATTGTTCAATATGATAATGATTAAGCCAGTGCAATAAACTGGCACCTTGCCCACAACCAAGGTCTAAAACACGATCTGTTGACTTGAGCTGAACAGATGCCGCGATCTGGTCAGCCAGGCTTTGACATGCCAGTGGATAGTTATGCTGTTGACCTTGCCAATACCCCAGATTGCTCCAGGCAAGCAATGAATCATCACCCAGCCGTTTGGCATCAATCGCATATTTATGCCCAATGACTTTTTCGATCAATGCCTGTCTGAAAATCGCCATGTTTAGTAGCCGAGTTCAGGTGCAACCTTGACTTTGGGTTTAAGCCCAACAAAAGGCAATGGCGCCCCCAGAATTTCGGCAATATGCATGGCAGAGGTCACGGCGGACTCTAAAATTGGCAGGCCATCACATGACCATGAGCCACAGTAAAACACCTTACGGTTCAACTGTAGGTGACGTTGCTGAATTTTTTTGTTCAATGCCACAGTTTCAGAATCCACCACCGCGCGGGTCAGTTTGACTTTGGAAATAATTTTTTTGGGATCAATTTCAATCACAGGACACCATGTCTGGAAAACCGCATTTTTACCAACCAGACTTGGTTCAATGGAATTAATCCATACCGTAAATTGCTGGCGTGTAAACTTTCGGTCCATCATATAACTGAGTACTGCCCAATCCTTACGGCGCTGGGGCATGACAATCGGGTCGGTGTGAATCACCAAATCACCCTGTTCAAACCTAAACTGTTTTAACAGGGCAATGTCTTCAGCAAATTGTGGCTGCTTGAGGAAACCCTCAATGGCAGGTGTTGGGGTGGCAATCACCACACGGTCAAATGACTGGCTTTCGCCAAGCGTGTTTTCAACCCGTACCTTGTCTCCCTGCTCTTCAACTTTATGAACTGCTGAACCACTATAAATGCTGATTCCCGCAATTAGGCGATCCACCAATGCAGGTGTGCCCCCTTTCATACGCAACAGCGCCTCACCCTCAGTGAGCTGGCGAATAAATTCCAGTAAAGGTTTGGCAGGCCATTCACCAATGGTTTTGGGATGACAGGTACAAATTGTATAAAGCACAGGCATTACCGTACCGTGCCAGAACACTTCCTCAATATGGTACTGATTCATGAACTCGGCCAGGGTGATGTCCTGATTTTCTGACTTAAAGAACTGGGTGATGGCGGTCTTGAGTTGCAGCATGCCCTTGACCAGACGCCAGCCATACTGCTGGATACCCTTGCGGTTATTGATAATCGGAAAATTGCCAATACGGCTACGCGAGGTGGTCAACCATGTATCGGTTTTATCTTCAAACAGCCAGCTACAGGCCATAAAGGTTCGTACTGGAAAGGTTTCTATGCCTAAATAGGTTGCCAGACTGAGCGTATTTTTCCATAGCTTGGGATTCATTACCCGTAATGGCGCGTCAATCAGGCCTCCATCAAAATCGATACTGTGACTATCCATACCCCGACCAGAGAGGGCCTCAAAGATAGTCACCTGATGTCCAGCATCCTGTAGGATTCTGGCGGCAGCAAGTCCTGCCATTCCACTGCCAATAATTGCAATATCCAAAATTATGTCCCATCAGTTGATGATTTTTCTTGATTATGACTGATCATCCGCTCAAACGCCGTATTAAAAAATACCAGATTCAGTATTTAAACCAGAATTTTGTCGACCAATTGTTTGTCAGTTATGTTTACATTTTGACACAAATTGATTTTACACGCTAAATAAATGAAAAATAAAACTTTATTAGATCAAAATCCACAAAAACATACAGATCGTTCTTTATTTATCCATTTTTTGTACTTTAGGGGCTTTGCAAAGTATAAATTTAACGCTATTCTGATTAAACAATAATGAGAACAGAGTCACATAATAAACTGTACAAGAATAAGTGACCCAATATTAAAAAAATCAATAGAGAACCTTATAGCGAAAGCCCATCACTCGGACGGAGTGATGGGCTTTCTTATATAGATAACTGATTTTGATGAGTTAACTTTCCATAATACCGAAGCGACCACTGTTAAAATCACGAACCGCCTCGACTATTTCAGCCTTGCTGTTCATTACAAATGGTCCATAACCCTCGATGGGTTCATTCAGTGGCTGGCCTGTCAGAATCAGGAACTTGCTGTCCTGTTTTGCCTGAATGTTAAAGTCAATTCCCTCACGGCTTAGTACCACGATACTTGGCCCCTCAACCGTTTGGGTGTCATTGAACAGTACTTTTCCAGATAGCAGCACAAACAGTGTGGTGTGGCCCTCAGTGACGTAAAAATCATGTGCCTGCCCCGCAACTACAATGCCATCCCAGACATTAACTGGACTGAATGTACTTGCGGACCCTGCAACATCCTGATACTGCCCTGCAATCACCCGCAAGCTACTGCCTGCATCATCCAGTGCAATACTTTGAATCTGGCCAGCCTCAATGGCCTGATATTTTGCTGGGGTCATTTTCGAATGTGCAGGCAGATTCACCCACAACTGAACCATCTCAAACAAACCACCATGTTGAGCAAATTCAGGGGAATGGAACTCCTGATGCAACACACCTGCACCTGCCGTCATCCACTGCACATCACCTGCCTTAATGGTTCCACCGCCGCCACTAGAGTCTTTATGCGTGACCTCACCCTGATAGGCAATCGTTACTGTTTCAAAGCCACGATGCGGGTGTGAACCAACACCATGTTGCTCAGTTGTTGGGTCAAAACGGTAAGGCGCCGCATAATCCAGCAATAGGAAAGGGCTGATGCTTTGCCCTAGGCGATCATAGGAAAACAGGTTGTAGACTGGGAAGCCATCACCCACCCAATGCATGTGCTTATTTTCATAGATACCAACAATCTTTTTCATCTGTGTACTCCTATTCGTTTAGAAGTTCTGGTCTTGGTATTGATTTTACGCCTTGCAAGATCGGGCTTATAGCTATGGAAATACAACACATGATCCTATGTACAGAACGATGCATGTTTGTAAGAACCAAAGTCAAATATGAATGAGACAATCTCTTAGAAAAGAAGAAGCAGATGAAAATAAAAAAGGCATAAAATTTAATTTTATGCCTTTTCTTGAGAGTTCTACGATGTACTAGAACGGATATACCCATCATAAAAAATTAATCAAATAAATTACAATTACTTATAAAAAAATGTTAAATATTTTGTTAAATTTTTCGATGAAAAATTAACATTTTCGGATAATTGATCTGTAAAGAGGTACGAATATCACTTAAAGTATTTTTTAAACCGTTTGAATTTCTCTAATATTTCTGAACAACTCTAAATGAGGAAAAAAACTTTTTATAAATGGCGTTTAAAGAAAAATTTAAATTCGAAATGAGTATAGGCAAAGACTCTTATAACAACTTTTAGTTTTTTAAGTTTTGATAAAAAACTAAAGAAAAACCCAGTGCAAATATAAACTCACTCAATAGGAATAAGTTCATATTGAAACAACAAAATCTGATGTTGAGATTAGAAAACACATTAAAATATTTCATATGTTCAACCACAAGTGCCTAATATTTATTGGAGTAGCATTAGGATTAGTTGACAATCTCATTAACTTAAATCTTCTATCATGACTGGTGTAAACCAAATCATTTGGTTTAATGACAGGTACTCCTTGTATTTGTAAACAGTCACTATGTGTTTTTCCTTCAGCTTTATTATTTTGAGCTAAATATGTTGTTAAATTTATAGTAGATAGATTTTGATCTCTCACATAGCCAATCATATGAGCATGTTGCATAGCCCATGCGTATTTACCGGTAACAAATCGAGATAAGCCATCATATAAATAATTTCTAACAGGATGAGTTTTGTCTAGGATTTTACATTCACAATAAAGCCCTTGATGTGGCTTACATTGACCTACTAATTTAAATGTTAAATCAGGTTGCTTATCCAAGTATGCGCCAGTATAGTCTTCAACAGATTCATTTCTAGATATACTTTGAAAAATATCCGATGTAAAACCATCAACAATTGTTCCATCACTCAAAATTTCATGAAGAGTATTTTGAATTGATGCGGTTATTTGCTCTTCCGTTGCGGCTAATAATTTTGCTTTCCCTCCCAACAAACCCTCTGCTGATTTAGAAGCTAGTCTTAGAGCATCCTCAACCACTAAAATAATATGAGCTGGCCATGCAGGAAATGGGTAGTTATTTTCTGTTGGTTTTTTACCTAAACTGGCGAACATACTCATTATTGAATACCCTCACAATAATTATATGCTCTATCCAAATCAGTATTTAAAATATCTAAAGCTAGTAATCGAGCTTTTGTTTTTGTCCAATATCGATTTTGTGCTAATTGGCCTATAAGCAATTCGCAACCAGTTTCATCGATATGTATTTTTACTTGTGACACCCAGAATTGATCAGCTAATTCTGACAAAAATTTATGACTTAAATTATTATTTATATCTTTAGGTTCACTAAACCCTATCCGAATAAACTTCCACCCAGATTGATTTCCATTAAGATTATCTTCAATTGAAGACCATAATTTCAAGTTTAATCTCTTTGTAAATGGATTAATCACACGACAAAGTTCATTCTGAAAACATTCCAAAGTTTCATTTTCAGGATTATTCTGTGCAACTTTTTTATTTTCTGCGTATGGTAAAGACATCTTTAGACTATCTTCAATTACTTGCATTTCATTCTTATTAAGGCCATAAATTGATGCCATAAATTGGTCTATTTCATTCCAAGGTTCTTCTCTATTGATTAATTTTTCACTCAAACTTTCTATGAGAGTAAGCTGTTCCTCATTAAAAGAACCAAAGTCTATTAAAGGAAAAGTGAATATTTCTTTTGTAAGTATTGCATCTCTTTCCACACCAAATTTCGCACTAGTCATAAGAAAATAATAAAGAAATAAATTACTATATGAAATTAGCTGCAAATATTTAGCCAGTAATAATGGTGATGAATGCTTAGCAGTTGATACCCCAACATAAGATTCTGAATATATTACTTCCTCTGTCGAGAGCAGTGCGCCTCGTTGATTCCTAAACGGTGGAGGAGATTCAAGAAATAAAACTAATGGGGCTTTAAATAATTGTGGATTTCTGTTCCCATATATTCGATCATGATAAAAATAATGTAGTCTACTGGTATTAATTATATATTGATGTTTATTTTTTTCTTTAGAGTCAAATAAATACTTCCCCTTGAAAAGAGATGCATCCACTTTTTGGCTACCTAACTGAAAACCACTGCCGCAGATAAGTTTCCATTTATCACAAAACTCTTGTAATGTTATCACTTCACTGTTTGTACGAATTTTCTCAATAATTTCATGATCCAACCAAGATCCTCTAAATAAAGTTTTCAATAGATGAGGATTAGCCTGAACTTGAGATTGTTCAACAGGTATAGCCATATGAGGATCCATTCGGAATCCACCTTGCTCATTTAGTGATTTTTCTACATATGGACTCAAATAGTAAAAAGAACTAAATGGTGAAGGTTTTTTATTTTTAGCTATTAAAAAACAAAAAGGTGCATCATTATTTTCCCAGATAGCTTTTTCTTGTCGTAATGCACTGCCATTAAAAATACCAGTAAGCTCAATACAGTCAAATAAAGCTGAACGTAATATAAAACTATTTCCATAGTTAAATAATGTATGTTGGGCATGTAATGCATAAGCAATCATTCCATTTGGCTTACACCATTCAATTGCTCTCCAGATAAAAGGAATATCTGGATCACATCCAACATTGAATTGAGATGCGATTTTAGAATCAATGCCTCTTGAAATCGCTATTCTTTCAATTAATTCATTGAATTTCTCACCAACGCCTCGGCCTCTTTGCTTAGTCCAAGGTGGGTTACCAACCACTATATCAAATCGCTCATTCAGTTCTACTGGTAGTCTTTCAGAAAGACTACCTAAAGTTTCTTGTAGATCTTCCCCAAAAGAGACATTAATAAGCGTTTTAGTATTCAAACAGTCAAACTTAAGCTCAGATAAAGGCGTAGGATTAGGGTCTAGCTCTAAGGCTGTGAGATATAAACTTAGTGCAGCAAATTTGAGTGATTCTGAATTGATATCTAAACCAACCAACTGGTGGTTTAAAATTCCTCTAATTTGATTACGTGTGGGTCTTTCCCCAGTAATTTTCCATTTTTCTAATACTAGACGTTTAAACGCAAGTACTAAAAAAACACCTGCTCCAGCAGAAGGATCTAGTATTTGAGCTGAGCTTTTGTCTTCTATTTCTAACCCATCAAACGCTGAATCTACTAATATTTTAGCGATGTGACTAGGTGTATAGTGGATACTCGTTTTCCTAGCGAATTCATTTTGATAAGCATGAGCAAAGTGCTCATAAACTTGACTTAACATATCCGCAGGAACGTGTTGAAATTGGATTCGCCCCCAATCTAAAGACATTTGTCTATTAATCGTTGCTAAAAGTATATCTTGTAGCTCAAAACAAATATGTTCTGACTCATCTCCAATCTGTGAGAAAAATTCATTATAATCCTCTGAATTATAATAAAAATCACCTAAAGGCAACAAGTTACCATTAAATGTTTTATCCAACCATGCGAAAGTATCAGATATAGAGCTAACGCTATTAAATAAGTTATTTAATTTAGATGTTTTATTAGAAATATTACCAACATCAGAATCTACTATTATTTTTCTGTCAATTAGAAATCGTGTAAATAATGCTCGACCAACTAACGATAAAATTTGATTATCTGTTAGTTTATTTGCAGATATATTTTCTCTTAAATTACGAGCAGTCGTTTGTAAAAGACGAAATAAATAATTTTCAAGCCAGCTCTGTTCAACTTTACGTTGATTATTTTTTTTATCAAGTTTGTCAGTTAAATTACCTATTAAAAAATCATGAAGATTGATACTACTCTCTGATAAATCAATTTTTTTAACTATAGGCTGATCATCATTTTCAGAAAAAATTCCTAAAGGATAAATATCAATAACACCAGCTCTCAAGACACCTAAAAAGCGTGCATCAGCACGAGAGGCTAAGATTTCTTTTAATTGCCTTAACTCATCAATTGTAAATATATTTTCTGATACTAAATATAAGGCAGCTCTACCATTAATTTCAACAACGGCATCTGGCCGCTTATCAATCTCATTCGTAAACAAATCTAAATATGATAAATGCACATACAATGGCTCTTTCTCAGAAAACTGAATGAGCATATTTTCTGATATACCATACTTAGTAGGATCTTGTAGAAGAGAGTGTTTCATAGAATCATCCATTCTCAATCATCTCCTAGCTCAAGATCAATTTGTTTATCTCCTCCGAATTTCCCAACTTTTGCTGAACCACGGGGTTTTTTAGTAGAAATTTCAACTCTATCTAAAATAGAAGAATAATCAATACCTTGTTCATGCATTTCAGATAGAAGTGTTGCAATAATTGCTAGATGCATTGGCACCTCTCCTTTTTTTGCATAGTTACTAAGAGAAGCTGGATTCATTTTTAGCAGTTCAGCAAAAGCTTTCAACGTTAGATTTGCTTTCCGAACAAGCCTATTAAATTCAGTATAGGTCATTGTTTTATAATATCATATCTATATGGTGATTCTACATAAATTTATGTAGAATCACCATATATTAAGAAATATAAAATATGGTCACAGCCTCAGACAAATATTGCCCTAAGAAGAGGATGTATATTCTTTTATTTGCTAAAATATTCCCAAAGATGAATCACATATAACTTAAAGCCTATGAATGCCGTTGAAATTGAAGCAGCCGTCTCCGAACTTGCAGAAAAGCCGTTTGATGCCCAAGAGTTTGCTTATGACTTTTTGAGAGCTTTTGGCAATAAAGAAACTACAATAAAAAAGCTGCGTGCTGGTCAGAGTAATTCTTCAGACATTGAAAACGGGGTTCTACAAAGAAATTATATTCACATAGCTATATGTGATCATGACTCAGTCACTTTGACTTTGAGTGCACTACGAGAAAGTAAGGCAACAGAGAAAGCTAAAGCCAAATTCATTCTGGCTACTGATGGTCTTAACTTACAAGCGGAAGATCTCCTGTCTGGGGAAACTATTAGTTCTGAGTTTTCTAAGTTTGCAGAACATTTTGGGTTTTTCTTACCACTAGCAGGCATCTCAACTATTCGGGAAATTAAAGATAACCCGATTGATGTACGTGCAACGGGACGTTTAAATAAACTCTACATCGAATTATTAAAAGAAAATCCAGATTGGGCGACTGAGGAACGTCGCCAAGACATGAACCATTTCATGGCACGTTTAATTTTCTGTTTCTTCGCAGAAGATACTGAAATTTTTCAACCAAGAGGAATTTTCACTCAGACAATAGAGCAAATGTCCGCACGTGATTCAAGTAACACACATGAAGTCATTGGTACATTATTCCATGCAATGAATGTGGATCATCATCAACGTGATGATATAAAACTTCCTGTTTGGGCGAGAAAATTCCCTTATGTGAATGGTGGTCTATTCTCTGGTAGTACAGAAGTACCAAAATTTTCAAAGATTGCCCGTACTTATTTATTACATGCAGGAAAGTTAAATTGGCAAGAAATCAACCCTGATATTTTTGGCTCAATGATTCAGGCTGTTACCAATGATGATGAGCGTGGTTCATTGGGAATGCACTATACCAGTGTGCCCAACATCTTAAAGGTCTTAAACCCGTTATTTCTTGATGATTTAAATGAGCAATTAGAAGCTTCTAAAGAAAGTTCTTTAAAACTTCTGAATTTGCGTAAGCGAATTGCACGTATTCGTGTATTTGACCCTGCGTGTGGGTCGGGAAATTTTCTTGTTATTGCATATAAGCAACTTCGTAAAATTGAAGCTAAAATTAATGAACTGCGTGGCGAAATAGGTAGAGCTACTGATATTCCTCTAACAAATTTTAGAGGCATTGAGATCAATAGCTTCCCAGCAGAAATCGCTCGATTAGCTCTTGTTATTGCGGAATACCAGTCTAACGTTCAATACTGTGGTCAGATTGAAGCATTACAAACTGTATTGCCACTTTCTAAAGAGAACTGGATTATTTGTGGTAATGCTTTACGTTTGGATTGGTTAAGTATTTGCTCTCCAAAAGGTAGTACAGTCAAAGTTGTTGCTGATGATTTATTTCAAACACCCTTAGAACAGACAGAAATTGATTTTGAAAATGAAGGTGGGGAAACCTATATTTGTGGGAATCCTCCATATAAAGGCGCTAGAGAACAATTAGTATCTCAGAAAGAAGATTTAGTCAGTGTTTTTAAAAACACTACTGATGTTAGAATATTGGACTATGTCTCTGGTTGGATATTTAAGGCTGCTGAGTACATCGATCAAAGTAATGCAGAAGCCGCTTTTGTAACGACTAATTCTATTTGTCAGGGACAGCATGTTCCTAGCTTATGGCCATTAATTTTAACCAAAGTAGAAATCAAGTTTGCTCTCAATAGTTTCAAATGGAGTAATCTAGCAGCACATAATGCAGGAGTAACTGTTTCAATAATAGGTTTAAGTAAGAGTTTAAAAACTAAGAAAATATATTATGAGATTGATGGTAAATTAATAATAAAAAACGTAAAAAACATTAGTCCGTATTTAATGGACACGGAAACCTTCATTGTGCACAAAGCGGCTGAACCACTTGCCGCCTTACCTGTGATGAACTATGGAAACTATCCTGGTGATGGAAATTTTTTAACTCTCAATAGCTTAGAAAAAAATGAGTTAATCAGCAAAAATCCTGAACTAAGTAAAATCATTCGCCCTTTATTTGGTGGTCAGGAATTTTTGAAAGGGAAAATTAGATTTTGTATATGGGTTGATGATTGCAATTTAAGTTTGGCTTTAAGTGATCCGTTTATTAATCAAAGAATAGCAAATGTGAAAGAAAATCGTTTATCCAGTAAGGATAAATCTTTACATAAATTAGCTGAAAGATCCCATCAATTCAGGGACAGAAATACTGCAAAAAATTATTTGATTTTGGTTCCAACTGTATCAACAGAACGAAGAGAATATTTACCTTGCGATTTAAAATCTAAAGAAGCCTTAACAACTAATCAAGCTTTTGCTTTATATGATGCACCAATTTGGACTTTAGCCATATTAAGTTCAAAAGTCCATCTAGCATGGATAGGTGCTGTATGTGGCAAAATGAAAACTGATTATAGATATTCAAATACTCTAGGATGGAATACCTTTCCTCTACCAAAACTTACTGAAAAAAATAAAGTAGACCTAACTCGTTGTGCTGAAAATATTTTATTAGCTCGGGAAGCACATTTCCCTGCAACGATTGCAGACCTTTATGATCCAGAAAAAATGCCCGAAAACTTACGTGCTGCTCATGAGCAAAATGATGAAGTTCTAGAACGTATTTATATTGGTCGTCGCTTTAAGAATGATACGGAACGCCTTGAGAAACTATTTTCAATGTATACCGAAATGACTTCAAAACAAGTAGGAAAGAAATAAGCATGACAACTTCAGAAAATCCAACCAATAAACGGACTGTTCCTGCTGTTTCTATCAAAACTGCTTGCACAGGCACATCCAACAAAGCGAATGAACTAGGCATGCGTCCAATGCAGGAACGTGCCTTTGAAAAACGTGGTGAACAATATCTTTTAATTAAGTCTCCACCTGCTTCTGGTAAATCACGTGCATTAATGTTCATTGCCCTAGACAAGTTAGCCAATCAAAGTATTAAACAAGCTTTAATTGTCGTTCCTGAACGCTCTATTGGTAGTAGCTTCGCAGATGAAGAACTGACTAAGTATGGTTTCTGGGCAGATTGGAAAGTGCAACCACACTGGAACCTATGTAATGCTCCAAATGCCGATGATGAAAAAGTTGCTAAGTCTAAAGTAAAAGCCGTCGGTGAGTTCTTAGCAGGTGACGACAAAGTATTAGTTTGTACGCATGCAACATTTCGTTTTGCAGTAGAAGAACTCGGAGTAGAAGTTTTTGACAATCGGCTTTTAGCAATTGATGAGTTCCACCATGTAAGCAGCAATCCTGATAACAAATTAGGTAATCAATTAGGCCAATTTATTGAACGTGATAAAGCTCATATTGTGGCAATGACAGGTTCATATTTCCGTGGAGATTCGGAGGCAGTACTCTCCCCAACTGATGAAAATAAATTTGAGACTGTTACTTATACTTACTATGAACAATTAAATGGTTATAGCTATTTAAAAGCACTGGATATTGGTTATTTCTTCTATACAGGAAAATATACCGATGCTGTAATGAAAGTATTAGATCCTAACCTAAAAACTATTATCCATATCCCAAACGTCAACTCCAAAGAAAGTACCAAAATTGGTAAGCATCTTGAAGTTGAACATATCATGGATGAGCTAGGCACGTGGAAAGGTGTAGATGATGAGACAGGATTTCATTTAATCGAAATCACGACCGAATTTGGTAATAAACGTACTCTAAAAGTTGCAGACCTTGTAGATGATAGTGATGCAGCTAAGCGTTCCAAAGTATTAACAGCACTCAAAAATCCTACGCAGCGTTTTAATCGTGACCATGTTGATATCATTATTGCCTTAGGTATGGCTAAAGAAGGGTTTGACTGGATTTGGTGTGAACATGCTCTCACTATTGGTTACCGCAGTAGTTTGACGGAAATTGTGCAAATTATTGGTCGTGCTACACGTGATGCCGAAGGTAAATATCGTGCTAAATTTACCAATTTAATTGCTGAACCAGATGCCTCAGAAAAACTTGTGGTTGAGGCAGTCAATGACATGCTAAAAGCGATTGCTGCAAGCCTATTGATGGAACAAGTACTCGCCCCTCGTTTTGAGTTCACGCCCAAAGATCAGGGTGCTTTAGATGGCTTTGATTATGGTGAAGATGGTTACCAGAAAGGTAAAAATAATATAGGTATTAATGACAAAACTGGACAAGTCCATGTTGAAATCAATGGCCTTAAAAAACCTGAATCTGAAGAAGCTAATCGAATCTGTAAGGAAGATTTGAATGAGATCATCACAGCCTTTGTACAGAATAAATCAGCAATCGAACGAGGCTTATTCGACCAAGAAAATATTGTTCCAGAAGAGCTAACACAATTAGCATTAGGTAAAATTGTTCAGGAAAAATACCCAGAGCTAGAAGCTGAAGATCAAGAAGCAGTTCGTCAACATGCAATTGCAGCTTTCAACTTAATTCAACAAGCAAAGAAAGAACTTGAACAAGCACAGGAAACGCTTGGCGGAACTACTCCCCAATTTACAGATACTGATAACAAACCTGAATCAAATTTAGCCTTTATTCAAGGCGTAAAGAGGTTTATAAATGTCAGAGATCTTGATATTGACTTAATTGATCATATCAATCCATTTGAATCAGCTTATGCCGTACTTTCAAAAGCAATGGATGAAGCTACCTTAAGACAAGTCCAAGCACATATCTCAGCTAAGCGTATCAACCTAAGCCCTGAAGAAGCAAAAGAATTGGCAATTCGAGCTGTACAGTTTAAAAAAGAGCGAGGCCGTTTGCCTGATATTAACTCTCAAGATGCTTGGGAAAAAAGGATGGCAGAAGGTGTTGCAGCTTTTGCAAGATTCAAAGCACAAGAAAAAGCAAAATCTGGTATTTGATAGTGGACAATAAGTGATGAAACGTCTTTCAGATGAACAGATTCTAGATGAACTAGAAATCGAACTTGAGTTAGAATCTACTAAGGCTTTAACTCCGTTAGAAGAACGTCTAATTTCTGGGTTTGAGGAAATTAATGTTTTCTATGAAACTCATCACCGAGTTCCATCCCTTAATGATGATGCAGATATCTTTGAAAAATTATGTGCATCTCGTCTTGAAAAAATTAAACAGAACTCTGCAATGAGTTCTGTTGTAGTCCATCTCGATAAATTCGAACTATTAGGTTAAACAAGGTAAATTTTATGGCTGATATTTCTGATGATGATTTGCTATCAGAATTAGGTATAGATTTAGCACCAGTAAAACAGGTGACCTATACAGCCAAAGAAGAGCGCCTAATTTCTGGGTTTGAGGAAATTATTCAATTCTACGAAAAAAATGAAAGAGTTCCATCGAACTCAAACGACGCTGATATTTTTGAACGTCTCTATGCTGTCAGACTTGACCAGCTTAGGAAATTGCCTGAAGCCAGATCTCTTTTAGAGGAATTTGATCAACATAATCTATTAAATAGTTCTACTTCCGAACCATCTAATATGTCTAAATTAGAGGATGATGACCTACTCTCTGAATTAGGAATTGAAGTTGAAAGTGAAGATAATATTCTGACACTACAACATGTTAGACCACAAAAAGAACGCGAAGCAAGTGAGTTAATTGCGACTCGAAAAGTTTGCCTAGACTTTCCTATATTTAACGAAGTTTTTAAACAAGTTGAAAAGGACCTAGAACAAGGTCTCCGTTTAACAAAACCTTTTGGTAAAGATGCAAGTATTCAATTAAATGATTTATTCATTTTAGATGGACAAATTGTATATGTAGCTGAAATAGGAGAATATTTCAAAGCTCCGAATGGACAAAATGACGCTAGAATGAGAGTGATATACTCAAATGGTACAGAAAGTAATTTGCTAATGCGTTCTCTGAAAAAAGCTCTATATGATGATATAGCTGGGAGACGGATATTAGTTACAAAAAATGTAGGACCTCTATTCAATTCAAGTAATTTATCAGAAAAAGATACTGATATTGAAGTCAAAAGCGGCTCAATATATGTGTTACGCAGCCTATCTGATAATGAGTTTATCAAGGCAAATAGACATGTACTACATAAAATTGGAGTAACTACTGGTAAAGTAAATAAGCGAATCACAGAGGCTAGAAAAGACCCAACCTATTTGCTTGCTGATGTTGAACTTATCGCAACTTATTCACTTCCTGAAAATATTGTACCCCAAAGATTAGAAAAGCTTATTCATAAAGTCTTACAATCAGCGCAGCTTGATATTGTCATTGAAGATAGATTTGGAAACCCTGTTAAGCCTCAAGAATGGTTCTTAGTTTCTCTTAATATCATTAATGACATTATTAATCATATTAAAAACGGTTCTATTGAGACTGTTTACTACGATGCAGAAAAAGCTCAGTTAATTTCCACATCTGAATAGCTTTTTTTAAGATTATTTTCTTTATAGAGTAAACTTCATCATATAAAGTAATAATTATATTATGCAAGTTTTCACTACTCATTACCAATAATAATATCCACAACTATTCTCATTTAATATAAATTTGTTTGTAAGTTAAATGGAGATATCTATATTCTTTTCAAGGAGCTAGGGATATAAATTTTTAGAGATATTTTCTAGAACATTTACAAGTTTATTTGGCATCAACCACATTATTTAGCTCATATGCCCATCATCAACACTAAGGAGGTTCACTAATACAATTTCTAATCATCATCAATTATCCTCCAACTTCTACGATTATTAAGAAATGGGAGGATATGTAGCTAGATTAAGATTATGTTGATTGTCATTAGAATCAGATTAGGTATTAATCCATCTTGATCCATAATTTTGCTATTGATAATGATCAGCCGAGAGTAACTGGCGGATTTCACTTGCCATTTGAGGACTACGCCAAGGGAATAGCACTTTTAGGCTATAGCTAGGTTTGAATTGATCTCTTGTCCCTATATTGACTTGGAACTCCCGCTTCATCGGTGTTCGATGCTCACGCTGATTAATATGTGTTCCCATCATCGGGTTACTAATCACTGTAGTTGTGGTTCTGAAGCGATCTTCGACCAAATTGTAATGGCCTACAGAGGTAATATAGTCAAAAGGATATTTGACTAGGCGTTGATCAGGCTGATCAAACAGGATGATGGTCTTATCCTGACTGTTAATCCATACTCCACGATTTTGATAATTAAAGGTTTCACCCTGACGTTTCAGTTGTTCGGTCATCCCATCAAAGAAAGTATTTCCATATTGATAGAGGTAGTAGATGATCACAAACCAGAATAGATCAAAACCAAAGAAGATATATGCGAAAGCGCCAAAAGAAAAAATCTTGGCAACAATTAAAAAGATCACAATCGGTAAGACTACACACTTTAAAAATAGCTTGGATTTCTTTGGGTAGTTTTCGATTGGAATGATTTTTGGTTTGGTTAATTCAGCCATAGTTATTCCCACACATGTTTAATGCAATAACTCACAATCACAAGGGGGACATAAAAATAGGTATTTTTTATAGGCGTGACTTAGCCATCCACCTTATGAATTGTTCTATTTAAAAATGTTGCTTTTAATACAGCTAATTAAGAATTAGCTCTGTATTCCCCATTGTCTGAAATAATGAGGCTGAACATGTGGCGAGGCACAGATGAGAAAAATGAATGAGACATTATAAATTCCTATATGCGAATAAAAGTCTACCAAAATCACTGCTAAATGATGGTGGTAGAACAAAGAGGGGGTTAGCAGACTGGGCATATAGAACCAGCACGCACGAAGCGTCCCCCTCCCGTTCTACCGCAAAGGGGGAACAAGAAGGTTTCGCACATAATCCATACTTAGATAAGTATAAATCTGGTACGCTATACGCCACGGTCTGCTAAAACCGACTGACAATTTAGGTCAGCAAGGGAATGATAGTTTTAAGCAGCCGTCCAGTCAATTACTTTGATTTTTAGCGGAGTCAGAAAATAGTATTCACTGATTAATTAATCTTATTTATACTTAAAATCAATCCGAACTTTTTTTACTCATCGGCTCATTCAATTTAGCAATACTTAGTCCATATTTATGAGCATTGTATTGCCACACTACAAACTGCTCTAACAGCATAGCGTTTTCTTTTTCCAGTCTGGCATTCTTGACTTCCAAAGCCTCAATTCTAGTTTGAGCAATTTTTAAACTAGCAGGTAATTTCTGTGTTGGAGTACTCTTAACCTGTGTAGATTTTGGTTTTTTGCATTGATCATAGGCATTCTTAATTCGTACATATTTCTGTAATGTTTGACGAGTTGGCGCAGGTACAAACTCTAGCTGTAGCTCAATAGCTTTACATAGGAGTTCCCAAGTCAATTTCTGATCTAAAGGCCAATAATCAAGAAGCTCAACAATATTCTCGATGTCTTTATCGGTTAAATGCTGTGCCATATCAAATCCATAAATCCATTTGCAATGCAGGACTGAGCAAACGTGGTTCATCCTCGATCTTTTTACGTTGAGTATTCTCAATAACGGGGATACGTTTACGACCTGCTTTTTGATACGCTAAATCGAGATGTGTAACATCTTCAGAAGGGGGCAGACTCAAAGGTGTTCCATCGGGAATGTTTGGATCATCCAATAGAGTAATCATCTGTTCACAACGTTTAATTGTAAGCTCTCTAGTTTGCAACCAGACCGTTGCACCAGTAACATTTTTACTAACAGCCTCCTTATCCTTTGCCCATAAGATTTTTTCTTTTCTAAGTCGATCTTCAAGTCGTTTTTTCTTTTCTGCATTACCCTTAATACAGACATGCTCTGTACAATTAAGACAGTTTCTATACTTTAAGCAGGGTTCATCAATATAAGAATGTGTACAAAGTCCAAACTCGGTAGTGTGCATAGACAATGTTGTTTTGGTATTTAGCTCTTGTAGAGTTCGAGGTGTAGCGATCTGGAATGTAAATGTACTATCAGTATTTACTGTACCAACCTCATTTTTCTGCATCTCAATTAAGCCATAATTACGATCATCAACCGAAGTATGGTCATATACTCGATTTTGCTTCATATCAGCCCGCCCTGACCATTTAGCGAGTAACATGCTATCCATTCCATTGGTATTTGCTATCGTATTCAATAAATGTCGAAACTGATGTGTAGACATACTATAGTCACCATATCCCCACCGTTGAAAAATAGATTGCACATTAGCTAACTCATCTTTTCCTCGTA
The DNA here is from genome assembly GCF_029845285.1 of Acinetobacter sp. GD03645. Classification (NCBI taxonomy): domain Bacteria; kingdom Pseudomonadati; phylum Pseudomonadota; class Gammaproteobacteria; order Moraxellales; family Moraxellaceae; genus Acinetobacter; species Acinetobacter sp. GD03645. Next base: position 250,599 of record NZ_JAOCLL010000002.1, read on the forward strand.
ACTTCTTTTTGGTTGGTGATAAATCTTCATTTAAAGTATCAATATGGGGCATCCATAATTCTGAGAAAATAGTTGCTTTATCACTATGGAATTGGTTTGCGAAACAACAAAATAATGCTTCAGACCATTTAACCTGAATACCATTACCAGTCTTAAAAGGTACATAAGGAAAACCTTGAGGCAGTCTCTTTCGCAGCATAATATTTAAATCATTCAGGCAGACTTCATAATCACTAATAGGAATATCACGAGTTTTTAAAAACTGTCTTGCACTTTTATTTGCATCAATAGCATCACATATTGACTCATCAAAACCCATTGCCAATAATACTTCACTACGTTTTAAAAATTGATGATCAGGGACATCAGGACAAAGCTCATGTCTCGGAAATTTATCACTTGTCTCAAGCAAATATGCTAAATGTCTAGACTTTTCTGACATCTTAATCAAACGTTCAATAGCCCGTTTTACCGTTGGGATCATGACACTTGGAATGTATTTAATGTCATGCCCATAATTTTTCTGTGCATACCACCTAATACCTAATACTGTCTCAATATTAGAACCATCTGCTGTAAGCCCTAAACTGCTCTTAGAAAGCGTTTGGACTTCTTCCTCGTGGATACAATTATGCTTTAAGAAAAATAGCTCTGATGCTCGTTCTGGCGCAGCTAGAAGCAAACTCACAGCACTGGTAACAAAAATATCTCTATCTGACAATTCTGAATCTTTCCGTGAGAAAATATCAGCTAATGCAAAAATCGCATCCTCATCAGGAAGTTTAGATTCTCTATGTTCCTCTGACTCCTCATCTAGCACAATCGACTTATCAGCAGGTTTTTTAATTGGATTTTTCCATTCTGGTAAAGCAACTATTTTTAATTGGCGAAGAAAATCCAATAGAATCTTTAGTTGTCTACCTACATGGTAAGCAGAACTCGCTTTATAATTTACTTTTGCATTTTCAGCAGCCAAGTCAAAATCTGCAATAACCAATTTAGTTAAATCAACTTCACCATATCGGTCTAAGCATATTTGTTCTATTGCCCGAATTGAAAGAATTGTATCTTGGGTTTTTAACTTGCTCTTAATTCTCTGATACTTAACATACGCTTTGGCAAATTCTAGAATTGAATGATGCAAAAGATTTTCAGGTAATCTATCTTTGGATGAAATACCCGTTTTGACAAAGTTTACTTCACCTTTCCAATAATTCTCATCAAATCTAATATCTTCATTTAATTCTGATAACTGTTTAACAAAATCAATAAACCGCTTTATTTCGGAGTAAGGAGATTGGATTTTGTCAGATGGAAAATATATTAAATTATCCATGATTAAACTCCTTACAAGCATCAATAACTTGCTGAACAGCAATAATTGTTCGATCATTCACGGCAGCGACTTCAAGGCTACACCCCATCGCAATTAGATCATCTCGTTCTTTTATTAATTGCTCTAGAACTAGATGGTGAGGTGCATTTGCCCAAGGCATAAACTTACTACACAGATAACATGCGATTGGTGCATAATCGTTACAGTATTGATGTGTACCACATGAGCCGACATCACAATCCTGTTCTACATAAGAAATTCTATTCGCATCTTTAACTTGTGATTGAGCCTCAATCTCATCCTTTACAACTTTTCCCTGAAAAGCATCTGCATATTTGCGTAAACTTTCATCCATGATAGATGAAATTTGTTGTGCAATTTCAGGAACACTTTCTACATAGCAGTGTGCATTCTGGGTGTCATGATGATCTAACAGCTTTGCAATAACATTCACGCCTGCTTTTTGCCTAGCAGCATTTGTTCCAAGCGTATAGCGAAACCTATAAGCATTAACAAATATTGGCTTACCTGTTTCCCTTGAACGAACACCAAGCTTTCTTACCGCATCTTTTAATTTTTGAGTTAGTTGAACCGTAGGCAAATGAATAATTTCATTCGGTAAAATTTTCGAAATTTCCTTTTCATCGCCCCAATCTAACTCTGTTAATTTTTCAAGATCATAAAATAATGGTAGTTCATCAACTTCCTGTTTTAATAATTCTCGATTAATTGCATTACTCAATGTTTGTTCCAGAACCCGAATATGCTCAAATAAAATTTGAGCGATACTTTCACGAATTCCAACTTCACTAAAAGCAAATCGGAATCCACTAGCACCTCTAACTTTAGCTCTCGGAATGTTAAGTATATGAACTTCATTTTTATCATTAAAATTATACTTATCCGTTACGTATAAGTCTTTTATCTTTAATCCTGCAATTTGGATTGGTCGTCTACCAGTCGCACAAAAAACACGAATTAGAGCAGCCTCATAATAGGAAATCTTATTTTCTGCTAAATATTCATTGGTTCTAGTGATAATTGTTTGAAATTCGAATGGGCTAAATGGGCCTTCATCTGGATCAAGGGAAAGGACTGCTGCTCCTTTTTCATTGCCACTCAATCTCCATGAATCCATTAGATCGTAAACTTCATCATCTACTGAGGAATAACCTAAATCATATAGTTTCTTCAAAAAGACTCGTAGCATAGCTACTTTGTATTCATCTTTTTTTGCCGAATAAAAATTTTTATAATTTAAAAGACCTTTAATTGAAAAATGATTCTCTCCTGTAATATCAAAATATTTACCAATATATTCGCACATGTTTGCTGTATGTGAACTTGAACTATACTTAGCAAAATGAACCAAAGTCATGACCACATCTGATTGGACAGAAAACTCATAATTTCGTATCCGAGAGATATCTATAGTTTTATTGATATCTAATACCCATTTCTGATCATCGATACTAAACTCATAACCTTTGAATGAGGTAAAAGTATTTTGCGACTTATCTAAGCTATCGATTCGAATTGATTTATTCATTTTCATCCTCAAATTTTTCTTGGATACCTAAGCAAATCTCTACAGCACGTTTGTTCTCTGCACGTCTTGAATATCTTCTTGCACTTTGTGAGTTAGGTATCCACCCCATCAGATAAGCACGATCATTTTCAACTTGAGCTTCAGTCGTTTGACCTGTTGCCACTAAAAGTTGAGATTTCTCAGAAAATTTGTCATTCCAAGTATGTCTAAATGCGTGTGCATGTACATTGAATAGCACAGCTTTAGAGATTTCATAAAAGATTTTATCTAAAGCATTGATTGAAAGTGGCTGACCTTTATTTGATAAAATCAAAAAGTCAGTTAGCTCTGCATTTGGTATGGTTGATCTATAATTTAAAATATAAGTTTCTAATTTTTTCTTTAAGTTTTGATTGACTGCAATTGATCGACTTCTAGTTTTAACCAACGGCTGATATAGCCTAGAATCACTTCCATCATGAGGATTACGCTTAATAGTAAGATACGATGTACCACCTTTAGAGAGGGTTATATCTGTAACTTTTAAATTTAATAATTCACCTTTACGGCATCCAAGATATAAAAACAAATAGGTAATCAGCTCATTTCTATAAGTAATGTAATCTGAAGTCCAGATACAATTCTGATTATCCGGATCAACTGCCTTTAAAATTTTATGTAATTGATCACTATCAAAAGATTTGTATTCAGACTGAATATCCGTGGACTTGCGGGGTCTACGAGATTTTAACAACCGTTTTGTACTTGTTATTGCTGATGAATGAAGATATGTCTCAAACCATCCAATATATTCAGCAAAATTAGTTAACCGCCGATATATTAATTGTTTGGATACATAGTCCTGAGTAACAACCAATTTTGCTCTAGCTCGCTCTTTGTTATTACTTTTTGGAAAACTTATGATCTTTGTTTTTGAAGCTGCCCCACTTAATCGACTGCGATTGAAACTGGTTAAATTTACTAAAGCTTCGATTTCATTTAATTTTAAAAAATCTTTACTTTTTATCCTTTGTTCCAAGTCAATTCCTAACTTATCCAACAACTGAAACAGCAACTTAATATCTTCCAGAATAGCTGTAATAGTATTGATTGATAGACCACGATTTCTTAAATGAATGATCGTATATAAATTTGGATAAGTCATAGGAACACCATCACTATTCAAAAGAACAGCGAATCTCTCACCACTACTCATTACAAATCTTTTAACAGACATCATGGTTATATTTAACAAAATATCTAAGTATTAAATATCATAGATCATAAGTAAAAAAATTTACAGAACCATTTCTAGTATCTGTAAATTTCTTTTGTAACTAACTGCTAATAAAGAATAATTTTATAAACTTTACAAAACATGGTCTCTAGTAGGTGTCAAAACGGTAAATCATCATCTAAATCCGCAGGAGCAGCCGCCGCAGGTTGTGGTGCTGCTTTTGGTGTATTAAAACCATTGCCTGCCTGTGGACTGCCTGCATAATTGCCCTGATTTCCACCAGAAAAGCCACCGCCTTGACCATAACCATTCTGGTTATTGTTAAAGCCCGTATTCTGGTAACCGCCACCCTGATTGTTATTGTTGTTAAATCGTGGCTGATTGAAGTCATTGCCACCTGCAAAGCCCTGTTCACCTTGCTGGCGTGAATCAAGCATCTGCATTTGGTCACCACGGATTTCGGTGCTGTAGCGTTCCTGACCATTCTGGTCTGTCCACTGGCGTGTACGCAATGAACCTTCAATATAGACTTTTGAACCTTTACGCAGGTATTGTTGTGCAATTTCACCCAGACGGTTGTGCAACACAATACGATGCCATTCCGTTTGTTCCTTACGTTCACCCGTATTCTTATCTACCCACGACTCGCTTGTTGCAATCGAAAACTGGGTTAATGACCCACCATTTGGAAAGGTTTTAGTTTCTGGATCTTTACCTAAAGTACCGACTAAAATAACTTTATTCACACCACGCATTAGCTGTCTTCATCCTATGTATTTCTATGTTTTACTTTATAAGAGTTATGCTTAAATGGCTACCTCTTTGCCCAACAAGTGCGTTAAATCTTGTCGCCCAGCATCATCAATACACTGCTTATCGACCTTAATATAGGCAACCTGCTGTTCGGGCATCACCACCACTTCTTCAATACCACGAATTGCCAATAGTTTTGAAGTCCATTCATCTGTTTGTACCGCTTGAGGCAGGGGCAATACAATCGAGGATAAATATCTTGGCTGCGCCAGCCCAAAACTAATCAGCAGCCATAGTATAGCAATCCCCGCCAGCACACTCCACCCGAGCGCAGTATTCTGTAACATCAAAAGCTGCCCACCCAGCGTACCGCCAAAGAATGCGCCCAGAAACTGGCTGCTGGCGTTTACTCCCATTGCGGTGGCCTTGGACTGGAGGGGTGCGGCCTTGGACAACCAGGATGGCAGCAAGGCCTCCATCACGTTGAACGCAATAAAGAAAATGCCCAGCCCAGCCAGTAGTACATATTTGGATTCATAACCGAAGATCAGGATCAGCAAACCACCAATAATCCCCGCAATTGCAGACAGGAAAATGCCCCGCATCTTGCGGTATTTTTCCGCAATGATGATGCTTGGAAAGGCAAAAAACAGGCTAATCACCAATAGTGGCAAATAAACCAGACCATGTTTGGCAAGTGGAATCTGCGCATATTCAATCAACTGTGATGGCACATAGATAAACATGGCTGTTAACAACAGGTGCAGGGCAAAAACCGATACATGCAAACGGTTCAGGTCTCCCATCTGCATCACCTGTTTCAGTTGATTCAGATAGCCCTGCTGAAAGTTTCGATGATGTCGGGTCACTTTCGGAACCAGTAACAACATCAGGATTGCCGCCAGCCCCATCAGTGTGGTGACGAAAAATAGTCCTGAAATACCCACAATACTGGTGAGCCAAGGTCCCAAGCTGAATGCCACCACAAAGGACAAACCAATGCTCATGCCCATCGCAGCCATTGCCTTGGTTCGCTGCTCCTCACGGGTGACATCGGCCAGCAATGCCATCACCACCGCTGACACTGCACCCGCGCCCGCAATCGCCCGTCCAATAATCACCCCATAAATGGTGTCAGACAGGCCAGCAATTGCCCCGCCCAATGCAAACAGCAACAGGCCCAAAACAACCAGGGGTTTTCGGCTAAAGCGGTCTGCCAACAGGCTAAATGGGATTTGTAAGATTGCCTGGGTTAGGCCATACACCCCGACAGCCAAACCAATCAGGGCTGGTGTTGCATACTGGTAGGACTGCCCTGCAACAGAAAAGACAGGAATAATCATGAACAGGCCCAACATGCGTAAGGCAAAAATGCTACTTAAGGCAAAGGTTGAACGGCGTTCTAAAGCATTCATTGTTGATAAGACACTGTAACTGGCTTAGCGAATTATAAGCCATTCGCCTACAAAGGTTATAAATAGATTATGAAAAAACACAGGGGCTGTTGACATTTCATCCATGCATTGCGTTATCGGCTAAAACGACATAAACAAGGCATGAAACGCAGGCAATGGCAATCCCTTGGCAAGTTTCATAACACAGTTTAGGGAAGTTTTAGCCATAACCCTGCGGGACAGGGATATTTTTTGCCGCTACTGCGTTATGCCTTGCTCATTTAGAATGACTAAATTTCGCAAATCACGCCTTGTACCGTCTAAAAAATATCCTCTGTCGCAAGCATCTATGAAGTATCAACAGCCCCTAGCTTTGGGAGAAAAAATAAGGGAACAATATTTGCTCCCTTATAAAATACATGACCAAACTGAAAATGAGCTTAAGAGGCCTGCTGTTCCCGCTTACTGTACTGAATCGAGGCAAGTACCGCCCAAACAATAAAGGCGACCCCGATCAAACCTGTAACCACTTCTGGCACATGCAGGCCTGTACCGCTGGCAATCATGATAAATGCCAGTGCGCCAATCGCGTAGTGTGCGCCATGTTCAAGGAAGATATAGGCATCCAGCGTTCCTTTCTCCACCAGATAGATTGTCATCGAACGGACAAAGATCGCACCAATCGCAAGACCCAGCATGATGATCACCACATCACTGGTGATGGCAAACGCCCCAATCACACCATCAAAGCTAAACGATGCATCCAGCACCTCAAGGTACAGGAATCCACCGAAACCCGCCTTGACCACACCTGAAGCCGCCCCACTGGAATCATGCGTCACCGCATTGCCATTCTCATCAATTTCAGGTTCGCCACCCAGTAAATGGCTCAGCACCTGCACGCCAATATACACCACGATGCCCCAGATGCCCGCCATCGTCACCGCAAGACGTGCAGCCTCATCCACATTCGCCGCCATGATCAGCATTGCGATGAGTGCCAGGAAAACCGACATCGCAGGAACACTGGCCAGATGCGCCAACTTGGCCTCCAGCCACCTGAACCAGTGGGTTTCCTTGCCATCATCAAAGAAGAAATTCAGGAACACCATCAACAGGAAAGTCCCGCCAAAAGCAGAAATCTCAGCATGATGCGCCATTAAGCGTTCTGAATAGGTTTTTGGATCATTGAGTGCCAGTTTAGCCACTTCGACCATGCCCATATCGGCAGTCACAGCTACAATCACCACAGGGAAAACCAGACGCATCCCAAATACCGCGATCAGGATACCCACCGTCAAGAAAATCATTTTCCAGAAATGATCCCAACCACGTAATACCGACGCATTCACAACAGCGTTGTCAAACGATAGGGAGACTTCCATCACCGCCAGAATTGCAGTAATGGTGAGCGCCTTGAGCATGGTTGCCACACCTGCTTCGGGACCATGCGTATAGCCCCAGTAGGCGGATAGTGCCAGACACACTACCGTAAAAAAAATTGAGAAACGAAAATGCTTCATGAGCAGCCTTTATACGAAATCGTCAGGATTTAAAAATGTGCCTATTGTAGGCGAATTTTGAGCTAAAAATTGTGAAGATTGTTGCACTTATTTTTGGGAAATGCATTGGCGAAAACCAGACTCTGCTATAGTTTTGCCATGATTGATGAAATAACACGTTTATAGGTTCAGTTTATGACGTTTTCTCAAGATGTTTGGCAACGTAATCTCGATTTATATCAAAAAATATTGGCACTGCCTTTTAATCAGGAGCTTGCCGCTGGCACACTAGACAGTAAGGCGTTTTGTCATTATGTCATTCAGGATGCACATTACTTACTGGCTTATGGTCGCGCATTGGCTGTTGCAGCAGCAAAGGCCTTTGACGCAGATGACGTGATCCAGTTTTCTGAGGCCGCCAAAATTGCGATTATTGTGGAGCGCAGCCTACATAAGGATTTCATGCAGGCGTTTGGTATTACTAAAACCGAGTTTGAAAGCACGCCTTTAACCCTTGCCTGTCATCATTACACATCGTTCCTGACCGCAACGGCCTGGTCGGAAAGCTACCCTGTGGTTTTAGCCGCGCTGTTGCCGTGTTTCTGGATTTATGCAGAGGTTGGCAACGATATTGTCAGCCAGTCTGTGGAAAATAATCCCTATCAGGCATGGGTGGATACCTATTCAGGTGAGGAGTTTCATACCGCGGTACACAACGTGATTGCAACCGTTGATAAAGTGGCCGCACGCTGTGATGCGGATACTTTGGCAAAAATGCATGCAGCCTATAGCATGGGTGCAAAACTGGAATGGCTCTTCTGGGACAGTGCCTATCAGCAAAGAGAGTGGTTGGGGTTGGATCACGCCTAAAACAAGTGATACAGACATAAAAAAGCCCCTATTCAGGGGCTTAGTCGTATATCGTATTGTCCGATATACTGTATGAGGCTCATCTCAAACTGAGCTCATTAAACCATAAACAAAGTTGAATAAATACTTTTATTGTTGAGTATTATCAAAAAAGATTGACAACAATTAAGGTGATCAATGCAGGTACAGCCTGAATATAAATAATTTTTTTACTGGCGGTCAGTCCACCATAGATGCCTGCAACCAGTACACAGCCTAAAAAGAAGTTGGCAATTGCAACAGCAAAGCCTGCGGGTGCCAGTAACGACCAAAACAAACCTGCTGCCAGAAAGCCATTATACAGGCCCTGATTTTGTGCCAGAACCTTGGTCAGCTGTGCTTTCTCTGGTGTGTTACCAAAAGCCTTTAAACCGTAGGGTTTATCCCATAAAAACATTTCCAGCACTAAAATATAAACATGCAATATAGCAATCAACGCAATTAAAATTGTTCCCAACATTTTATTTGTTCCTTGTTTTGCACTTTACACAATTGATTTTAATGTAGCACTGATCTATTTCAATTGCTCAATTGGCAATACGATTTGTGTGACTTTCCAGCTCAAGCCTTGTCTTTGCAAAATGACATTAATTGGAGGCTGCTTTTGTGGATGACGGATTTCCACCGTAAAGCGATTGAATGACTGATATTTACCATGATAAGACAGCTTTTCCTTTGCCTGCTCTCCTGCCTGTGTTTGCTGTTGTTCGGACTGTTCAAGCTGGGCTTGAAATGGCAAACTTTCTTTTAGCTTTTTTCCCTGTAAAAGCATGGCAACGCCTTGGGGACTGACCATCACATCCACCATTTTATCAACCATCGAAGAAGCCAGTAAGGCACCGAAAGCGGCAAAGCCACCCTCGGATGCCTGTGCATGTTCTGGAAATTTCTTTACGAGCTCAGTATTCAACTGATCCTTGATTCCCTGTCGAACACTGGGAAAATCCACATAGGCTGCCAGTGCTGCACTGTCCTCATTCTTTAGTGCCTGATGGATTTGGTAAATCACCAGATAGGGAGACGCATACACATAAACGAAAGCCAGCAGAATAATCGCAACAATCGAAACTTGCAGTTTTTTTGACATGATGCCCTCGGTTTTAGGAATTTATTTTTGAATGGATGGTCTGTAAATCTCAGGGATAAGTCTTTGGGTCACATTAGAATTTCATGTTAAAAACATATTTGAAATCATTAATCCGACACAATCTGACGTTTAAAATCGTTTTGTTACAGCTTGAACAATTTTAAATCGCTATTATATACACGTTTTATTCGCACAATTTCGAGATGTATTTATGAGTCAAAGTCATATCCGTATTCGAGGCGCACGTACCCATAACTTAAAGAATGTGTCACTCGATATACCACGTGACAAATTTGTGGTGATTACGGGACTTTCTGGCTCAGGTAAATCATCGCTCGCCTTTGATACCCTGTATGCCGAAGGTCAGCGCCGCTATGTCGAGTCGCTTTCGGCCTATGCACGCCAGTTCCTTTCGCAAATGGAAAAACCCGAGGTCGATTCAATTGAGGGCTTATCCCCTGCGATTGCGATTGAGCAAAAGTCGACCAGCCACAATCCTCGTTCGACGGTGGGAACCATTACCGAAATCTATGACTACCTACGTTTGTTGTATGCACGTGTCGGTACGCCATACTGCCCTGAACATGACCTGCCAATGGTGGCCCAGACCATTTCCGAAATGGTTGATGCAGTCAAGGCACTGCCCGAAAGCACGGCATTGATGCTGCTTGCGCCTGTGGTGCGTGAGCGCAAGGGTGAATATACCCAGCTATTTGAACAGTTACAGGGTCAGGGCTTTGTTCGTGCCCGTGTTGATGGTGAAATCATTGATATTGATACCCCGCCTGAACTGGACAAAAAGAAAAAACATACCATTGAAGTGGTGGTGGACCGCTTTAAGGTACGGGATGACCTTGGCAACCGTATTGCAGAATCCTTTGAAACCGCTCTACGTTTAGGCGGCGATATAGCGGTTTTATCATGGATGAATGGTGAGCATCCTGAACGGGTGTTCTCGGCAAAACACTCCTGTCCTGAATGTGACCGTGCGGTGGCTGAACTTGAACCACGTTTGTTCTCATTCAACAATCCATTTGGTGCCTGCCCTGTCTGTGATGGTCTAGGCACACGTAGCCATTTCAGTGCAGAAAAACTGATTCCAAATGCTGAGCTTTCCATCAGCCAGGGTGCAATTCGAGGTTGGGACAGACAGCGTCCTTATTACTACACCATGCTGCAAAAAGTCGCTGATCACTTTGGCATTAGTCTGGATGAGCAGTGGAATAAGCTGGATAAGGATACGCAGAAAAAATTCCTGCAAGGCACAGGCAAAGAGAAAATCGACCTGAGTTATATTGATGAACGTGGTCGTAAGCACACCCGTGTGCAACCGTTTGAAGGAATCCTGCCACATCTGGAACGTCGTTACCGTGAAACTGAGTCAAACTACGTTCGTGATGATCTGGCTCAATATCTTTCCAATGCCGCCTGTGATGCCTGTGGTGGTTCACGTCTGAATGAAATCTCACGTCATGTTCGAGTCAAGGATAAAACCATTGCACAAATCACTAAGATGTCGATTGGCGATGCTGAAAACTATTATCAGGACCTGAACCTTGAAGGTGCCAAAGGTGAAATCGCCGATAAAATCTTTAAGGAGATTCGTGAGCGTTTACATTTCTTGGTCAGTGTTGGACTTAATTACTTAAGTCTCGCACGTTCGGCTGAAACCCTGTCAGGTGGTGAGGCGCAGCGTATTCGTCTCGCCTCACAGATTGGTGCGGGTTTAATGGGCGTGATGTATGTGCTTGATGAACCATCCATTGGCCTGCACCAGCGTGATAATGATCGCCTGTTACAAACCCTGATTCGCTTACGTGATCTGGGCAATACCGTATTGGTGGTCGAGCATGATGAAGATGCGATCCGAGCCGCTGACCATATTATTGATATTGGTCCAGGTGCGGGGATTCACGGCGGTGCCATCATTGCCGAAGGAACCTATGAGGAACTGGCCAATCACGCTGACTCACTCACAGGTCAATACCTCTCAGGTAAGTTAAAAATTGAAGTGCCAAAACAACGTACCCAATCACCTCGTCCAAATGAAGTGATCAAGCTGTCTGGCGCTAGTGGACATAACCTGCAAAATGTTGATCTGACCATCCCATTAGGTATTATGACCTGTGTCACGGGTGTGTCAGGTTCTGGTAAATCAACCCTGATTAACCGCACCCTGTTGCCTTTGGCCGCCACACAGCTGAATGGCGCAACCACACTCACTGCGGAAAAATTTGATTCAATCGACGGCTTACAGCATCTGGATAAAGTGGTGGATATTGACCAAAGCCCGATCGGACGTACGCCACGTTCGAATCCTGCGACCTATACAGGTTTATTCACCCCGATTCGTGAATTGTTTTCGCAGACACCTGAAGCCAAGGCACGGGGCTATAGTGCAGGCCGTTTTTCCTTTAATGTGAAAGGTGGGCGTTGTGAAGCCTGTGAAGGCGATGGCATGATCAAGGTGGCGATGCATTTTCTGCCTGATATGTATGTGCCTTGTGATGCCTGTCATGGCAAGCGTTATAACCGCGAAACGCTGGAAGTGGGTTATAAAGGCAAGAACATTTCCGATGTGCTGGAAATGACCGTCGAGGATGCGGCAGAGTTCTTTAGCGCGATTCCCGTGATTCACCGTCGTCTGGAAACCTTGATGCAAGTAGGTTTGGGTTATATCCGTCTGGGTCAGGCAGCGACTACACTTTCAGGTGGTGAAGCGCAAAGGGTAAAACTGGCTCGTGAACTGGCAAAACGTGATACAGGTAAAACCCTGTATATTCTGGATGAGCCGACCACTGGCCTGCATTTTCATGATATTGCCAAGTTGCTGGATATCCTGCATGAGCTTCGCAACAAGGGCAATACGATTGTGGTGATTGAACATAATCTGGATGTGATCAAGACGGCTGACTGGGTGATTGATTTAGGGCCTGAAGGTGGTTCGGGTGGTGGCCAGATCATTGCAGAAGGTACACCTGAGCAAGTTGCTGAAGTTGAGATTTCACATACAGGGCGATTCTTAAAGCCGATGTTGAAATAAATTTAACTGGTTCTTAAATACTGGCGCAAATTTAGGTTGATTTTGTCTCTCTAGCTTGAATTTACGCCAACTCCCTAAATGTTGAGCTGGTGCATACTCAATATTATCAAACAAGGAATGCTGAGTTTGCTGGAGTTTCTCAGCACGCTTTAAACATTGCCTTAACCATGAATAAGACATTTTCATATAATCAGCGATATTTAAATAGGTATATTTGAGTAATTTAGGTTTTAGACTTTCAAATAGCTGAACATAGGCTAAAGCCATCGAAAAACTATTTTCTTGAATCTGCTTTACCTGCTTCTTTCGTAATATTTGCTGTTCCTCGGCATCAATCATACCCTGTAATGGCTCAGTTGATGTTGGAGATGATATACCCAAAAGAATTGGATTAATTGCCTCGTCTGGATCATTTCGAGAAGTTTGATCCATACTCAATGCTTTTTTCAGCACACGATCAACGCCATGACCATAAAGACTCCACATCTTTTGTTTTAGTTCAACCCAATGTTTAGGATTGCATAAATCAAATTCATCCATCCACTTGTCTATAACAAATAGAAAAGCATTTTGGGCAATATCATTAGCATCATATTGTTTAGAGGATCGAGCTATCTTCTGCCAGTCTTTATGATGGTCGGGTGAATAAATTATCTTACACAATTTTTCTTGGTCTTTCGGCAGCACAGGCAAAACTCAATTTTTTTAATTATCTTGCATGCTAACAACAGCAGATTTAAATTCGCTGACTTATTTAGAATAACGATAAAAATCATATTATTAAACCCACTTTACCCCTCCACCACATTTTTACCTTTTGCCTTAGCCCTTAACATCGACTGATCGGCTTTTTCCAAAAGCTCCAACCAGCTTCCTGCACCAATCGCCACGCCAATACTGACCGAAACCTGAATCGCTTCATCCATATTAGAAATTACAATACGCTCTTTTGAAATACCCAAACGAATACTCTCAGCAATCGCCTTTGCCACATCCATTTGGATATTTTCAATCACCACCAAAAACTCATCACCACCATAACGCACAATCAGGTCAGATGAACGTACATGCTGCTTTAACTGATCCGCAATCATGACAATCACCTGATCACCAACAATATGCCCATACTGGTCATTTACGAATTTAAAATTATCAATATCCACCACAATCACACAGGTTTGTGCCAAAGACTCAGGCTGTGATTCCAAGATACCAATATATTCATCCAGGGCCAAACGGTTGGACACACCTGTTAAAACATCAGAATTCGCAATCTGTTTAAGCTGCAATTCCATCATGTCACGCTGTTGCAGCATGTCTTTTAGCTTACCTATCGCCTCAAACAGGGAAACAAATTCTTGCTGAGGTTTGCTCGGCTGCTGCTCATCAGGCGTATTTGATAAGCCTAGAATCATATCTCTGGCCCTGATCAGTGGGCTAAAAACCCTTTGCCTTGCATAAATCATGGTAAAAATCGCGATCAACAGGCAAAGACTGGAAATACACAGGGTAAAGATCAATTGATGTCTGGCACTTTTATGCTGTTCAGTGGCAACTTCAATGCTGTAGTCCAGAATATAGTTTTGCAAGTCCATCACCGTGATGAACTTATCAACAATACGTTCCGTCAGTTGCGTTCCAGTTAAGAAGTAGGCTTCATTATTCTTGCTTTCATCCAGCAGTTTCACGATGAGAGGCAGACCCTGATCCAGAAACTCAGTTTTTACACGTCGATATAAATATTGATATTCAGAGGTTTTTGCATTTTGTGGCTGAATGGCATCCACCATTGTCCAAAAATATTGTGCCTGATGCTGGGTTTGTAGGGAACGTGCCCGATTCTCGTCAGAAATTTTCTCGCCAAAGGTAACAGGTGCCATAATGTTCGAAGCAACCCGCCCTGCCTGATCACGCATATCGGTCAACACCAGAATCGAAATAAAATAATTCGACATCTTGCTGTCTTTGGTTTTCGACTGGGTCATTAACACATTGAGCAATTTACGGTTGCTATCCCAAATCTTAAACATTGACACAATTGCATGGTCAAGCTGGGCAGAAGTACGTTGATCAGCTGGAATTTCGGCATAGGCATCGACCTTTTTACGTCCCTGTGCCAGTTTTGGTTTTAAATCCGCCCTCAATTGTAGCGCGATTGAATCAAAGCCATTTTTTTGTAGTGTGAGGATGGTTTCATTGATTTGCGCATCCACCACCTGCCTGAATGCCTGTAATTCTTTCCTGTTGTTTTCCAGTTCATCTGGCTGGCTCGACATCAGCTTATTGCTGGGGGCACGTTCCCTGGAAATTTTGTTGGCGGTTTTCACCAAGGCACGCAAACTGGTCATTTCAGTCAGTACCTGTTGGGTTTTAATATATTCTTGATCACTATGGATAATAAGCGGAATGGAAATATAGAGGATCGATAAGATAATCACGACCATACAGGCAAAAAGGCGCAGGCTGATTTGCTCTGAACGTAATTTTTCATTCTTTAACTTACGTTCCATGCATACACCTTGCGCTTCTCAGGAATATTTCGGCTGATTTTTAAACAGACAATGATTCTACCTGAATTTTAATTTGTACTGTCATGATTTAGGTGCTTCTTTAGTGGAAGTAAAATGCCAATTCATCGGGAAACTAAATCCATAAGATGAAAATTACCAATTTCACATATCTGCCGAAACAGGCAATAATTTAACCAGTTCCAAAGAGTCCTTTTGATCCATAAACCCTCAAGGATGTTTTCTCCCCTCTATTGAAACATCCTTTTCTAATACCCAATCTTTCAAATTAAGGTTGGGTCTTTTTTTATGGGAAAATTATGCTTCTTTCGGCAACCCATACGTGATTCTCCCAGATCATAAAAAATAATCTTGGAGCACCAACCTGTTCGAATCCCAGTCTTTTATCTCTCATTTAATTGCATATTAAATGACTAAAATAATAGGCAAAAAAAAAAGCTCAGCCTTGGGGAAAGCCGAGCTAGTAAACAATGATGCATGACACATCGAATACTCGAGAAAATGTTATGAGGTAAAATGCAAATACCACACCTCTTGCTCACTATTATGTGAACCACATCTCAAAAAGTAAAGTCGATTAAATAGATCAGATTTACATTTTTCATCGTTTTTGTTAATCCATTTTAAAAAATCCAGCCTTTTGTTAACCTGGTTTTATCTATCTTATTCAGATAATCTACTTAAATTATAAAAAACAAACCGCATAAACACAGGAAAAGTAGATTCTATTCACACTTTTTAAGCTTAATTATGTAATTTTTCCGCCCACATTAAATGTAAAAAACGATCAATAATATCGAATAAATCAATTAAAATATGGAATTATGACCATCCTATTACAGCGATTTCAAAGATGAAAATTTCATCTATCTAATTGTTAGTTATATATTTCGTGTCAGGTTGACAAAATAAAATATATTTGTCTATTTTTTAAACAACCCTTAGCCCTTGATTGTTCGTTTATCGGAGTAACCCATTTATTACATTGACTTCATATTTTGTTACAATACAATGAATCCTGTTTTTAGATGTATATCTTTTTTTTATTAATGCTGGAAATTCGTATGAAAAAACTCGGTTTAGCCACTGCTTTAGTATTAGCCATGACCGGTGCTCACGCTTACCAATTCGAAATTCAAGGTCAGTCTGAAGCCCTAGATTCAAATGATGAAAACAGAGATTATAACAACTTTACTGTGGGTGGACAGGCAACCTACTATTTCAATAATGTAGATGCATCTAAAGGTCCTTTGGCAGAAGCTGCTTTCCTTAACCAGGCTTCAAATGTTGCTGTTGGATATAACTTTGCAAACCTTGACGACGTTAAATCCCAAAACGTGGGTATTAAGGCTGAAGCTTACCTGCCAACTCCATATATGCCTGCATATGCAAGCTTAAGCTACAGCGCAACTGACAATGACGGTAAATATGGTCTTTCTGATGACCGTGGTCAACGCTGGGCAGTTGAGTTTGGTTCTGTTATCGCACCAAATTTCCTTGTGGCTGTAGGTTATACCAACGTTGTTGAACAAACATCTTTAGATACGTTCACAATCCTAAACAGTGGTTTTGCCAAAGCGGTTGGTGAGACAGCGACGATTGCCGATGACCAGGATGCGATCACTGCACGTACTAAATACGTTGGTGCAATCACAGGTACTCCAATGTCAATTGGTTTTGAAACAGGTATTGTTTACGGTCAAGACACTGCGTACGAGTTAAAAACTGATTTGTACCTAAACTCACAACTTAGTGCAGGCGTTTCTTATGCTGAATCTAGCTTTGCTGGTTCACCAGACTCAGCTTGGGGTGTGAATGTAAACTACTTCATCACTCCAGCAATTGCGGTTGGTGCAAGCTATGTAAATGCAAATGCTGTAGGTTCTGACGCAGATATGCAAACTGTTGGCGTAAATGCGAAGTTACGTTTCTAAGATTGAATTGTAGTTCTGTCCAGAACCCAGATTGATCATAAAAAAACCAGTTCATTTTGAACTGGTTTTTTTATTTTAGGGAGAAATTGGAAAAGTCATTCAGTTCTCACCTGCTCTCGACTACATCTTCTTGTCTTCGATATTTAAGGCACTGATTGCCAGCACTGCCTGAGTACGGTTTTGTACGCCAAGTTTACGGAAAATGGCGGTTACATGCGCCTTGATGGTTGCCTCGGACACTTCCAGGTCATAGGCAATCTGTTTATTCAGCAATCCCTCAGCCACCATCATCAACACGCGGAACTGCTGCGGTGTCAGTGACTGTAAACGCTCTGCCAGTGCGGTTTCGTCCGCAGCCCTTGGGTCAAATCCCGCATGTGTCGGTAAATTCGGTGGCAGCCAGATCTCACCCTCCAACACCTGCTTAATGGCCTCGCCAATATGGCTGGGGTGTGAAGATTTTGGAATGTATCCCATTGCCCCGTGTGCAATTGCCCGCTGGATAATCGACACTTCTTCATGGGCAGAAACAATGATGATTGGAATCGCTGGATACTGTGCCCGTACATACACCAGCGCAGAAAATCCAGAAGCACCTGGTAGATTCAGGTCCAGCAACACCAGATCGGGTTCCGCCCCATGCTCCAGCCGCGCATAGAATTCGTCAACATCGGCCGTTTCCTGAATCTGTGCCTGTGGCAGGCTATAACGAACCGCTTGAATCAACGCATGTCTAAATAAGGGATGATCATCTACAATTAAAATATTCATAAGCGCTTTACGCAATCTGTAAGTACGTCAATGTACTGTGTTTATTCAAATTCAATCTATCCTAGCCTATTTTTAAATAAACCGCAGGTCAAGCACAAGACCTGATTTATTTCCTTTTCCAGCAAAATAAATCGAATATTTATATAATCCATATCCTATTTATTCAAGAATAAAGCCCTTAAAGAAATATTGAATAGAAACATGCAATTAAAACCAACTAACTTCAAGCCTATCGTTATTTTTAGATATATCGATAAAAAAGATAAGCTTGCAGCATTTCCTTATTTTACAGCCAGCATATTCAGGTAGATAAATAGGGGCAATTCAGGAAAACTGCCCAGGCCCAACCATGCCAAATCACAAGACAATCACCACTCCCCTCAACATTGTTGCCGTTTCAGGGGGGCTAAATAGTCCCTCTAAAACTGAAAGTTTAATTCAGGCCATCCTTGATGAACTTTCAGAAGCGATCAGCATTAAGGTACATTTCATTAAACTCAGTGAAATTGGTCCTTTATTGGGTGGCGCCATTTACCGCAACCAACTGCCACAGCGTGTACAGGATGACCTTGCCGCAGTTGAGGCGGCAGATGCCCTGATTGTGGGCACACCCGTTTACCGTGCATCATTCACTGGTTTATTTAAACACTTCTTCGACTTTGTTGAACAGACTGCTTTAGTCGATGTTCCTGTATTGCTGGCGGCTTCAGGCGGTAGTGATCGGCATGCACTGGTGCTGGAGCATCAGCTACGTCCGCTATTTAGCTTTTTTCAGGCACAGACCCTGCCGATTGGTGTATATGCCACTGATCGCGACTTTACACCTGAATACACGGTAAAAAGTGAGCAACTGTCAGACCGTGTGACCCTGGCTGTGGCACGTGCCCTACCAATTCTGGAATGGGCACCTGCCAAGGGTCAACGTGCGGCGGCAACCAGGGCAAAAACTGAACAGGCCAACCAGAATCTCGGTATTAACAAACAGATTGAACAGGCGGATGTGCTTCCCTCAGCGGCAGTACCTGATCTGGATGCGGCAGAATCCCGCCTCCATCCAAAACCACAAAAAAATCTAAACCACGTTGCATAAACAATAACGCGGTTTTAGCCTTGATAAGAAGAAAAATAAAGTAATGGCAAGTATTATTGCCCCAAGACTCGGCTTGGGGCTTTTTATTTTCGGCAGGTTTCAACTTTCCTGGCTGACCATTAAACACTGCTCATAAAAAAGAGCGTTCACTTGAACGCTCTTTTCTTTTATTATTTGGGTAAGGCTTATCTGTCTGGATAAACCGTTGCAATGAGGGCATCCACCACTGCTGGTTCAGCAAGGGTTGAAGTATCACCCAGTGTATCCAGTTCATTGGCGGCGATCTTTCTCAGGATACGGCGCATAATCTTGCCTGAGCGGGTTTTTGGCAAGGCAGGTGCCCAGTGCAAGGCATCAGGCGTTGCCACTGGCCCAAGTACCTTACGCACCCAGTTGACCAGTTCCTTGCGCAATTCCTCCGATTCAGCCACATCAGCCTGTAAGGTGACAAAGGTACAAATCCCCTGTCCCTTGATGTCATGCGGCATTCCAACCACCGCAGCCTCGGCAACAGCCTCATGTGCAACTAACGCACTTTCAATTTCGGCTGTGCCTAAACGGTGACCTGAAACGTTGAGGACATCATCCACACGGCCAGTAATCCAGTAGTAGCCATCTTCATCACGGCGCGCACCATCGCCAGTGAAATAGCAGTTTTTAAAGGTGGAGAAGTAGGCTTCAATAAAACGCTCTGGATCGCCCCAGATGGTTCGCATCTGGCCTGGCCATGAGTCTTTAATCACCAGATTGCCCTCATTGGCACCCTCCAGCTCATTGCCCTCACCATCAACAAGGGCAGGCTGCACCCCAAAGAATGGGCGGGTTGCCGAACCTGGTTTTAATGCGGTTGCACCTGGCAATGGTGAGATCAGGATTCCACCCGTTTCAGTCTGCCACCATGTATCCACAATTGGGCAACGGCTTTCACCAACGACTTCATAGTACCAGTTCCACGCTTCTGGGTTGATTGGCTCACCAACTGAACCCAACAGGCGCAGGCTGCTGCGGTCACTTTCACGCACATAGGCATCACCCTCACGCATCATGGCGCGAATGGCGGTTGGTGCGGTATAGAGGATGGTGACATTGTGCTTGTCAATCACATGGCCGATACGCGCCCATGTTGGATACTGTGGAATCCCCTCAAACATCACTGTTGTGGTGGCATTGCTGAGTGGGCCATACAGCAGGTAGCTATGGCCTGTAATCCAGCCCACATCTGCGGTACACCAGTACACATCATCCTCTTTAAGGTCAAACACTTCCCTAAAAGTGGTGTTGACGTAAACCAGATAACCACCCGTGGTATGCAGCACCCCTTTTGGCTTGCCTGTTGAACCAGAGGTGTAAAGGATAAAAAGTGGGTCTTCCGCCTTCATCGGCTCAGGTGGACAGTGCTCATCCACTTCCATAATGGCAAGATGATACCAGATGTCACGCGCCTCATTGAACTGAATCGGGTTGCCTGTACGGTGTACCACAATCACGTTCTCTACACTGTCCGTTCCCTGAATGTCCAGGGCGGCATCAACATTTTCCTTCAATGGGATCAGCTTGCCACCACGCATTCCCGCATCGGCAGTAATCACCAGTTTGGCCTGGCTGTCCTCAATACGGCTGGCCAGTGAATCGGGCGAGAACCCCCCGAACACCACACAGTGCACCGCACCAATGCGGGCACATGCCAGCATGGCAATCGCCGCTTCAGGCACCATTGGCATGTACAGCACCACACGGTCACCTTTCACCACACCCTGTTTCTTCAACACATTGGCAAAACGGCACACCTCATCATGCAACTCGGCAAAGGAGATGATTTTATGGCGTGATGGATGGTCACCTTCCCAGATAATGGCAGGTTTTAATGGATTATCCTTGAGATGACGATCCAGACAGTTTGCGGAGACATTCAGCTCACCATCAGCAAACCATTCAATCTTGAAGTCATCCTGACTAAAATTGGTATTCTTGACCTGGGTAAAGGGCTTAATCCAGTCAATCTTTTGCGCTTCTTCCGCCCAAAATGCTTCAGGCTGCTCAATGGAATGCTGGTAACGTTTGAAATAGTCTGCTTCCGAGATTCTTGCCGTTTCTTTGAATTTATCAGGCACTGGGTAGATTTCTTTCATAGCTTACTTCCTTGGTTTTTTATTTCATACCCTAGATGATCACATCTATTCTTCTGGTATGTTTTGTTCTCTCTTGCAGTATGGACACCATTTACAAGACTAAACAATGCGGCTTTGGTCGTAGGAATGTTACGATCAGTTTATTTTCAAAAATTTACTCAAAATAATTTAAATTTGAACTGCTTGTCTATGCTTTTTGTTTTTAAAATAAGTGATTATTTTGATCATTGCCCATACCTTAAAAGATTTAATAAACAAAAAATAGGAAAATATGATGTTGAATCCCACACTCTCCTCCCAGACACAGCCCATCAATGACCATCCCTTATCCGCCAAGGGGCGGTTTAACCGACTCAGCTATCTGGGCTGGTATGGCCTGCTCAGCCTGACCTGCATGGCGGTTTTGATCTTCCTTATGCTGTTCACTGGCATTGTCAGTATTCACAATGTCAATCTGGACACCCCCATGCTTTCCGCATTTCCAGGCCTTATGATATTCGCCATGATTGCACTGTGGTTTGCAACGGTTTATTTCCAGATTATTTTCCTGATTCGTCGTCTACACGACCTCAATAAAACAGGCTGGCTGAGCCTGCTGCTGCTCGTTCCCCTTATCCAGTTGCTATTTACCTTCTATGTGTTGCTTGCGCCAGGTACGCCCTATCGCAATGATTATGGCGATGTCCGTCCATCCACCACTTGGGAAAAGTTGCTGGCATGGATCATGATCATCCTGAGTATCTTGATGATGCTGTTTATCTTCGTGTTTTTCTATTACTTTGCCAGCCCAGACTTATGGGAGGGGCCAACACAAATTATCCAGAACACCACTGGATACTTCTAGGTTTCCAGAGCATAAGTGGGGTGAAACAACAACTGAACTTTACATGCATATTTGCGATAAATTCATTATGATTGCTTCCCCTTTCCATTCCCACTTTGCGAAATAGAGATTTTTCTGTGGCAAATGAACAAACAACCCTGACCAATGTCGCCAAGGACACAGGTGAACTGATCCAGCAGGCAGGTGCCAAAACCACGCAGACTGTATTGGCCCATACTGAAAAATACCATGATGCCTATACCACGATTGACAAGATCATCGACAGTTTCTGGCAGCGGGTTCCCTATATCTGCATCGCGATTGCGGTGTTTATCATTTTTTGGCTGTTGACCAAGCTGTTTAAGTTCTTTATTCGCAAAACGCTGGAAAATCGCAGCTACACCCGCCAAAACCTGGTATTGGTACTGAATCGGGTCGGCAGCACCTTTATCCTGTTCTTTGGTTTCCTGATCGCGCTGGTGATTGCCATTCCAGGCTTTACCCCTAGCCAACTGATTGGGGCGCTGGGGATTGGTTCGGTCGCCATTGGTTTTGCATTTAAGGACATCTTCCAGAATTTACTTTCAGGCGTGCTGATTCTGCTGGGGGAACCTTTCCGCATTGGCGATGACATTGTGGTGAATGGCATGGAGGGCAATGTTGAGGATATCCAGATTCGTGCCACATTCCTGCGTTCTCCAGATGGTCGCCGTATCGTGATTCCCAACGCAACGGTCTATACCAGTGCCGTAACGGTGAACAATGCCTACCAGCGCCGCCGTTGTGAGTTTATGGTGGGCATTGGCTATGAAGACAATATCCAGCAGGCCAAGGACATTATCCTGAAGATTCTGGACCATAACCGTAACGTGCTGAGTCAGCCTGCCTTTTCAGTGAATGTTACCGCACTAGCCGACTTCTCGATTAACCTGACGGTACGCTGGTGGGTCAACACCACCGAAACCTCAACTGGAACCTCAATCAGCGAGATTCAGGAACTGGTGGTGGCAGCCTTTGATGAACAGGGTATCTCAATTCCCTACCCTGTACAGGAAGTAAAAGTCGATCGTGGCGATCAGTCAGACAACGCCGAGCGCTCAGACAAACAACCGACCTAAAATAGACGATACCGCTGTTTCAGTACGCAAAATTCGGTTGCCAAGGCTCATGGCCTGGCAACCATTTTTTTGCAGTAAATCGACTTCATACGGAATAAAGCCGCCTTCTGGCCCAATGATCAGGCTACATGAATGCTGGATTGCATATGGCATCTGCTGTTCTGCATAGGGATGTGCCACATAGGCGGGCCGTTGTCCTGAAATAAAGCTTGGCAATATATCCTCAACAAAAGGTTTAAACCTTTTGTAAAGCTGGATTTCTGGTTCGATGGTGTCACCCGCCTGTTCCAGCCCTAGCGTTACATAATCATTGAGTTGCTGTAAAAATGGGCTTTGCCAATAACTCTTATCCACCCGATAGCTATGAATCAGGCTAATTCGCTCCACGCCCAAAGTCACCGCATCCATGATGACACGGCGCAGCACTTTGGGACGTGGCAATGCCAGAATCAAATGCACAGGCAACTTTGCAGGTACGGCTTCGACCTGAATCGGCCTGAGTACAATATGTTGCTCTGAAATCGTTACAACTTCAGTGAGATGGCGCTGACCATTGCGAACACCGACCTTTAAGGTATCTCCAGCATTTAACTGAATATGCTGGCTTAAATGTTGCAGTTGTCTTGGATTTTCAATTTTCCAGAACTCGGATTGGGTTTGTTCAGCTTCAAGTAAAACAATATTCATGATGATGCGGTTTGCTGTAAATAGTGGTCCAGCAACTGGATATGTTTTTGTAGAGAACCCTTATTGCGCTGCAACACCTGCTGGGCGTGAGTAACCAATTGCTGAGTCTGGAATTGATCATTCAGATAACCTAAAAGCTGCTGTACCACCTGCTCGGCATTTTCCCCAATCAGGATGCCCTGTTCTGCCACAAACTCATCGACAATACTCTGGAAATTAAAATAGCGGGGGCCAATCACCGTTGGAATATTCAGCACCATCGGTTCCAGAATATTGTGTCCTCCCCCAGGTTCATTCAATGAACCACCGACAAAACAGGCCTGGCTCAAGGCATACCATAGCCACATCTCACCCATACTATCGGCAAGAAAAACCTGTGTATCTGGTTGAATCGTTTGGTTTAGGCTTCGACGCTGGGTATTTAAATTTAAACGCTGACAGACACTATAGACCTCATCAAAACGTTCAGGATGACGAGGTACAACGATGCAACATAACTCTGGATGGGTTTGTAAATGGGACTGTAATTGCTTGAGTAAAATTTCTTCTTCAGGTGCATGTGTACTTGCAAGCACGATGAGCTGTCGGTCTGCCAATTGCCACTGTTGTTTCAATTGCTCAGCCTGTTCGATATAAGATTGCGGTGCAGCAATATCAAATTTAATATTGCCTACCACCTGACTTTTGGCCTGATCCAAACCTAATGCCACATAACGCTGTTGCGTTGCGGTATCCTGTGCCAGCAACCAAGTCAGTTGCTGTAACATCGGCTGGGTAAGGCGAAGAACCTTGCCATAGCCTTTGGCCGATTTTTCAGAAAGTCGGGCATTCAGCAAGATACATGGAATATTTTGCTGCCGTGCTTCCGCAATCAAATTTGGCCAGATTTCAGTTTCGACCAAAGCCAACAGTCGAGGTTGGTAGAGATTGAAAAATTGCTTGAGTAAAGGCTTTTGATCAACTGGTAAATATACTGCCTGAAATAAATTTGAATATTTTTCAGCAAATAATGACTTGGCTCGTGCCTGTCCTGTCTTGGTGGTATTGGTCACCAACACCGCATGACCTTGTTTTAAATAATGCTCAATCAAGGGCTGTGCGGCATTGGTCTCACCCACTGACACGACATGAAACCAGATTGCATTGACATTTTTAGCTGGCTGGAAAGGCCCGAAACGCTCGACACATTCCTGCTGGAACAGCACCTCATTTTCCGCCCGTTGTCTTATTTTCCAGCGATAGAGCGGCTTGAGACACGCCAGTAAAAAGTTATACCAGAACGGGGTTTGTCGTGTTGTCTGTGTCTGCGCCATCCTAGACCATACATTACCATTTCATCTCAGCCCATTATGCGGAAATTGATGGGGTTTTGACAATTTATAATTGTGGAAACGACCATTGACCCAATCGGCTGAAACAAAAAATGATAGGCTAATACACCAACAAGAATAGCTTTGAGAAAAACCATGCAGCCTGATTGGTCCGACCAGATTAGACCACCCCAACCAGAAAAAAGTCATTACCCAGCACGTAGCCCGATTAAAATCATGCTGCCTTTTTTGTTGTTGGCGCTACTGTGCTGCCTATGGGCGCTGTTTGCCAGTCATCTTGAAGCGCTGATGACCGCCAGTTTCCTGATCGGTGTTCCGTTTATCATTGGGGCATTGATCGCCTATATCCAGAACTATCAGCATGCAGTTTCCTTTGTGCAGTCCTTTAAAGTGATTTGTATTTTTCTGGTGGTGTTGCTGCTGTTTGCCATCATTGTGCTGCATGAGGGTGCGATTTGTGTGGCGATCATGACCCCGATTTTATTTGTGGGCATGCTACTGGGTGCGGCCGTGATGAAATGGCTGTGTCATTTTATCTGGAAACCGAATAAAGCCATTTATAGCATTGCCTTGCTGCCTTTTATCCTGCTGACCTTACCAGAGAAAACCCAACTGCAT
Organism: Acinetobacter sp. GD03645; assembly: GCF_029845285.1. Taxonomy (NCBI): domain Bacteria; kingdom Pseudomonadati; phylum Pseudomonadota; class Gammaproteobacteria; order Moraxellales; family Moraxellaceae; genus Acinetobacter; species Acinetobacter sp. GD03645. Next base: position 276,417 of record NZ_JAOCLL010000002.1, read on the forward strand.
TATGATCAGGTGGAAAAAAGCATTGTGGTTGATGCACCTGCTGAAGTGATTTGGTATCAGCTTAACCATGCACATGATATTCGACCAGAGGAATTTAAACCCAGCCTGCTGTATTCCATCGGTGTGCCCTATCCTGTTTCAGGCATCACCAAAACCACAGATGAGGGGCTGATTCGTTATTCGACCTGGCAAAAAGATATTCATTTTGATGAAATCATCCAGCAGTCCAAACCGAACCAATATTTAAGCTGGACCTATCGCTTTGCGCCAGATTCAATTCCCAAAGGTGCGCTGGATGATCATGTCAGTATTGGAGGGAAGTATTTTGATCTTAAATATACCTCTTTTGAACTGACCCCAATCAATCCGCAACAAACCAGAGTGACCTTAAAAATAGACTATCGCATCAGTACCGAAGTGAATTTCTATGCCAATCGTGTTGCGCAACTGATGGTGCATGATTTTTCCAATGTGATTCTGGATTTTTATAAGAATCGAAGTGAACAGGCGGTAGTGCAGCAAAGCAAGACTTAAAATTAAATGAATATCGGGCAGATCATCATCCACCCGATATTCATATTTTTATGAGAATGATACAGGGCATGATGGAAACCATGCCGAATAAAAACGCAGCCTATGCTTCCAGTTGTTCAAAAACAGGATAATCGGTATAACCTTCTGCACCTGCACCATATAAAGTTTCGAACTGAATTTGATTTAAAGGCAAATCATTTTCCAGACGTTCCAATAAATCAGGATTGGCAATATAAGGTTTACCAAATGAAACTGCATCCGCCTGTCCAGTAGCCAAAATACGATTCGCTGATTCGGCAGTTAAGTTTTCATTGGCAATCCAAACGCCTTTAAATTTAGGGCGCAGTTGCGGCTGTAGACTATCTTCCGCCTCATATTCACGAGTGAAAATAAAGGCAACATTGCGCTGATCAAGCTGTTCAACCACATAACCAAAAGTCGCAAGTGGGTTGTCATCCCCCATGTCATGTGAATCGCCACGCGGTGCCAGATGCACACCCACTCGACCCGCACCCCATACTTCAATAAAGGCATCAACCACCTGTAGAAGTAAACGGGCGCGGTTTTCAATTGAACCACCGTATTCATCTTCACGTATATTGGTTGAACTTTGCAGGAACTGGTCAATCAGGTAGCCATTGGCCGCATGTAGCTCAACACCGTCAAAACCAGACGCTTTGGCAAGTTCAGCAGCATTCTTATATTGCGCGACAATATCCTGAATTTCTTCATGCGATAAAGCACGAGGCGTGACAAAAGGACGTTTTGGACGAAGCAAGCTCACTTCACCTGCGGGCTGGATTGCACTCGGCGCCACTGGCGTGTCGCCATCCAACAGGTCTGGGTGTGAAATACGTCCCACATGCCAAAGCTGAACCACGATTTTTGAACCCTGTGCATGCACCGCATCTACAATTTTATGCCATGCCTGCGCCTGTTCCTGTGACCATAAACCTGGAGTATTGGCATAACCTACCGCTTTTGGGCTAATCACCGTTGCTTCAGTAATGATTAAACCTGCATTGGCACGTTGCTGGTAATATTCCACCATCAAGTCATTTGGAATACGCTCCGCCCCACTGCGCGCTCTGGTCAGGGGTGCCAAAACCAGACGGTTTTTAACCGTGAAATCACCCACTTGCAGCGTAGAATTTAGTTCAGCCATGATCGCCTCAACTTCACTTTTTCAGTCGTGCTGGGCTTATGCAACACGGTATTAAAGTGTTTGTTTTAAATGTTCGATGTATTGCTGAATCAAAGCTTCATTGCGGGTAAAATATGACCATTGTCCATATTTCTCAACCTTGATCAAACCCGCCTGTTGTAACACAGACAAATGATTCGACATGGTCGATTGCGCCACCTTGCCTAAACGTTCAATGTGCCCTGCACATACGCCACGTTCAAAACTGCCACCACATTCCTGCACAGGCAAAAATTGCTCAGGCTGTTTCAGCCATTGCAAAATCTGTCGGCGTAATGGATTGGCTAAGGCCTTGCTGATTACATCAATATCCATAGACTCACCACGTTTCTCAACAGGCAAAGCTTTGTTCAGCACCTGAATTCATTATATCGAATTTTATAAATATTAATATCCATCTTTTCCGATATTAATATCATATTTTTTCGATTAACAAACCTGTGCTGAACGAGATTGCCGTTTTAAGCTGACTAAACTTATAGACCCTGCTTTAAACTTGCTTCAATGAACTTATCCAAATCGCCATCCAAAACTGCTTTGGTATTTGAATTTTCAATCCCTGTACGTAAGTCTTTGATGCGAGAATCATCCAGCACATAAGAACGAATCTGGCTACCCCAGCCAATGTCCGACTTGGAGTCTTCCAGCGCCTGAGCCGCCTCATTACGTTTACTCATTTCCAGTTCATAGAGTTTGGCACGTAACTGTTTCCAGGCATGGTCACGGTTGGCATGCTGTGAACGCTGGTTCTGGCACGCCACCACAATGCCTGTTGGGGCGTGGGTCAAACGTACCGCAGAGTCAGTTTTGTTAATGTGCTGACCACCCGCACCCGACGCACGGTAGGTATCGGTACGGACATCGGATGGATTGATGTCAATTTCGATGTTGTCGTCAATCTCTGGCGATACAAACACTGCCGAGAATGAAGTATGACGGTTGTTGTTACTGTCAAATGGCGACTTGCGTACCAAGCGGTGTACGCCACTTTCAGTTCGCAACCAGCCATAGGCAAACTCGCCATCAACACGAATGGTTGCCGACTTAATGCCCGCCACATCACCATCAGAGACTTCCATCAATTCAGCCTTAAAGCCATGACGTTCAATCCAGCGCAGATACATACGCAATAACATGGATGCCCAGTCCTGTGCCTCTGTCCCGCCTGAACCTGACTGGATTTCAAGGAAGCAAGGATTTGGGTCCATTGGATTGCTAAACATACGGCGGAATTCAAGATTTCCCAATGCCTGTTCGGCACTGTCCAATTCGGCCTGCACATCGGTGAGTAAACTTTCATCATCGGCCTCAACCGCAAGATCCAGCATGGCCTTGGCATCGTCCAACTGTTCCGCAAGACGGTCAAACACACCTAAAGTATTTTCTAAACTGCCCTTTTCCTTGGCAATCGCTTGGGCACGATTTTGATCATTCCAGATTGCAGGGTCTTCTAGTTCTCTTAAAACTTCTTCTAAACGCTCAGCCTTTAGATCGTAGTCAAAGATACCCCCGTAGTGTCTGGCTACGATCAGTTAAATCTTTCAATTGGTTTAGATACGGATTAATTTCCACGTGTCTTTTCTCTCAATATTTTTCACACAATTCACTATTTTAACATAACTGCCCTATACGACACAGCCACCTGATTCCGACAAGTTTTATTGATAAAGATAGGGTCTGTTGACATTATCAGCCATGCATTGCGTTATAGGCTAAAACGACATAAACAAGGCATGAAACGCAGGCAATGGCGACTCCCTTGCCAAGTTTCATAACGAAGTTTAGGGAAATTTTAGCCATAACCCTACGGGACAGGGACATTTTTTGCTGCTACTGCGTTATGCCTTATTCATTTAGAATGGCTAAATCTCATAAGTCATGCCTTGTATCATCTAAAAAATGTCCTCTGTCGCAAGCATCTGTGAAATGTCAACAGACCCTAATATTTAGGACAGTTTTTCTGATGGATTAATATTTATGCTTATCTGTTTTTTTCATAGAAATGAGTAAAAATTACACGAAAAACACCAATGTACACAATATCTCCTAAGTTTTAATAAATCAAAACATTTAAAAATTATTAATAATAATCAAAAAGATAAAATGTCAATTTTACAAGTCATTTACATTTTTAATGTTAAATTACCTTCCAGCGATTGACGATCATTTTTTTTCCACTAGACTAAAAGTTGTAACAAAACGTGTAATCAATATTCACTTGGTTCATTATCTCAAAAGGGGCATAACCATGAAAAAATTAGCAATTGCATCGGCACTTTTATCTGTACTTGCAGTGACAGGAACCGCTCATGCGTATCAAGCTGAAGTGGGTGGTTCATATACCTATACAGATTGGGACGATTTTGATAGCACAAACAATTTTGGTGTGGATGGGACTTATTATTTCAATCCCGTGCAAACCCGTAACGCACCACTTGCTGAGGCTGCGTTCTTAAACCGTGCCAGCAACGTGAATGCAAAGATTGACTACGCCAGCAATAGCGGTGTGAAAAATTCTGAATATGGCGCTGGGGTTGAATACTTCGTACCGAACAGCGACTTTTACTTAAGTGGTCGTTTGGGCCGTACCGAACTTGAAGTGGACAACACTCCAGTGGATCGAAAAGTAACAACTTATGGCGCTGAAGTGGGTTATTTACCAGCACCAGGCTTGTTGCTTGCATTGGGTGTGACTGGCTACGATGAAAAAGATGGTAAAGATGGTGCAGACCCAACCGTGCGTGCCAAGTACGTGACTCAGGTAGGTGGCAATGATGTCAACCTTGAAGCCTACGGTGCGTTTGGTGACTTGGATGAATACCGAGTTAAGGGTGACTACTATCTTGACAAGACCCTCAGTGTCGGCGCTGACTACTACAACAACGACTTAACTGATCGTGATGAGTGGGGTATTTCTGCGAAGAAATTCTTCAACCAGCAGGTCAGCCTTGAAGGTCGTATTGGCTTCGGTGATGACTACAATACCTATGGTATCCGTGGTGCATACCGCTTCTAATTCTCTCCAGAGAGAATATAGGGTCTGCTGATCTTTCACAGACGCTAAGGAATCCACCCTGATG